>CAUVLB010000012.1:0-10314 GCA_963552595.1 uncultured Stomatobaculum sp.
CGGCGAACCCGTGTCACCTTCGTTTCTGCCGTATGCCTTGACGAGCTCTGCCTTCTTTTCTTTCGTAATCATGTTTGTTCTCCTTCTTTCTTGGTCTGACCCAAAACTGCGGCGACGGCGGAGTCCCCCGTAGTCATAGCCTTGGGCGCTGAATTACGCGAATATACTAGCACAGAGGCCGGCACTCTGTCAACGAAACGTTGCCAAATCCGCCTCTATTTGACGCTTTAAATCCTCGAGGGAATCAAATTTCTTCTCCGGGCGTATGTACTTGAGAAAACGCAGGCGTATGCGTTCCCCGTAAAGCTCCTCCGAAAAGTCCAGCAAAAAACTTTCGAGACGGAGTTTATGCTCTATTCCGTCCTGCCGCACGGTAGGATTTGTACCGACATTCGTAATGCTGCGAAACACACGACCGTCCGACAAAAGCGTTTCGGTCTGATAGACGCCGTTTCGCGGCAAGAGCTTCTCCTCCGGAAGCATTAAATTGACTGTCGGAAATCCGAGGACACGTTTTCCGATGCCGTTTCCGTGTCGCACAATGCCCTCTGCCGTGTACGGCATGCCGAGCAAGGTGTTGGCTTTCTCCATATCCCCGGCAGCAAGGGCTTCGCGAATCAGGGTAGAGCTGATTTCCTCCCCCGCCTCCGTTTCCTTCGGGATAATGTATACCGGAAAGTGCAGGCGCGCTCCGAGTTCCTTCAATTTGTTCGCGTTCACGGCACCGGCCTTACCGAAGCGCAAATCCTCCCCGCCGACAATTGCTCGCATGCGCATGGCACCGAGTAAGATTTCCCGAACAAAATCTTCCCCGTCCATCGCCGCAATTTCTTCGTTGAAGGGGTATTCGACAATATAGTCGATTCCGGCCTGATGCAGCTTATCCCGCCGTTCCTCATTGGTCAGAATCTGCGGACGCCGTTGCCCCGTAACCACGGCAGCCGGCGGTGTCCCGAAGGTGAAAATTGCCGTCTTAAGCCCGGTATCCCGGGCGATATTCAGCATGGTCTCAATGATCTTCTGATGCCCGCGGTGCTCACCGTCGAATTTTCCGACCGCAACCACCGTGTCTTCCGGCAGCGCAACCTTGCGCACATTGATCCAATCCTTCAATCCGCACCTCTCTCCAAGAACATCTTTTCCGCCCAATACTGCCCGCCTCTTTTTTGAAACAGGCCGACAAAACTGCCGTCGCTGAGGTAGAGGCGAACCAAAGCGCCCTCGGCGTCGGTCGCATCCGAAACAGCGCTCTCCCCCACCGCGTTGCCGTTTCTCAGTTTGGCATCCGCTTCGGGCATGGCCTTCCGCGCGGGATAGAGCGCAAGGCAGTCTTCGATCGAAACAATCTTATCTTCGATTTCGCCGACTCGCATCGCAGCTTCCAGCTCCGAGAGCGAGTAGGCATCTTCCAGCCGGAAAGAGCCCACCCTCGTTCGAAGCAAAGCCTCCATGGCGCCGCCGCAGCCCAGTTTTTCGCCGATATCATGGCAGAGCGTGCGAATGTAAGTGCCTTTCCCGCAATCCACCGTCATCACCGCGCGCGGAAGTACAATTTCCTCAAAGCAAATATCCGAAATATCCACTCTGCGGGCAGGGCGCTCCACCGTGATTCCCTGACGCGCAAGATCCACCAGCTTCTTGCCGCCCTGTTTCTTTGCCGAGTACATCGGCGGAATCTGATCGTAGCCGCCTATGAAGCTCCGCGCTGCGGCCCGAAGCTCATCTTCGTCGCAGAGAACCTCCCTCGTGCGGAGCACCGTCCCTGTCATGTCCTGGCTGTCGGTTTCAACGCCGAGCAAAAGTACGGCGCGATAGCTCTTGGTCCTATCTGTCAGGAATTCGACCAACTTGGTGGCGCTCCCGAGGCAGACCGGTAAAACGCCCTCCGCTGCCGGATCCAGCGTTCCCGTGTGACCGATTTTTTTTTGCCGCAAAATGCCGCGGAGTTTCGCAACAACGTCGTGCGAGGTAAAGCCCTTCTCTTTTCGCACATTCAGAATGCCGTTAAACATGCATCTGTGCCTCCGCTGCGCGAACCACTTCCTCCATAATTTCTTCGGGGCTCTTACCCACAATGGTGCAGCCGGCCGCACGGACATGTCCGCCGCCGCCGTACATCATCGCAATGGCCGCGACATCGATCGGCTCCAGCGAGCGGAGCGAAAGCTTCCAACTGCCCGGCTCCATCTCAGAACAGAGCACCGCACATTTGACCCCCACAGTCAGTCTAAGCTGCTCGGAAATGCCGTCCAAGTCCGCGTGCACGGTTCCCATGCGCTCCTGCTCTTTCGCCGAGATAACTGAGTACACCACGGTGCCGTCCGCATTCTCTACGGCATTGAGCAGCGCAAGCCCCATGATTTTATTCTGCACATAAGTCTTACGATAAAAGGAACCGTCTATAATTTCGCCGAAGGGAATTCCCTTGCCGATGAGCTCCGCCGCAATGTGCATGGTACGCGGCGAAGTGGAACTGTACTTAAAGACCCCGGAGTCCGTCACAATGCCGGTGTAAAGAGCGGATGCGATGTCCTCATCGATTTGATCGACATCCAAGAGCGTATAGAGCAGCTCACAGGTAGAACTCGCCGAGGGATCGCAGATGGTGGTTGTCGCAAAATGCGGATTCGTGATGTGGTGATCAATGTTCAGTTGGTCCGCGGCACGGTCAAATAAGGCCGTGAACGCGCCGAGTCTCCCCTTGTCGGAGACATCCAGCGCAATTGCAAGATCCGGATGTTGCACTGCGTCCACGTCGCTCACAATCTCAGAAAAGCCGCTGAGATATTTAAATTTCTCAAGCGGCTTTTCCATGCAGACAGTGACTTGTTTGGACGGCTCAGTCTTTTTGAGATAAAGGTAGAGTGCGAGCACCGAGCCCACACAATCCCCATCGGGGCGCACATGTCCCATCAAAACGACAGTCTGCGCCCGTCCGAGTTTTTCCTTCAAAACCTGATCCATTTTTTATTCCTCTTCCGTTTCCTCCGTGTCGGAGAGATGCAAACTCTCCAGCACCTTGTCTATGTGTGCGCCGTAAGCCATGGATTCGTCCAGGACAAACTTGAGTTCCGGCGTGATGCGGAGATTTACGCTGTGCGCAAGCTCGCTGCGGATGAATCCCGCCGCGCGCTTTAGACCCGCAAGCGTCTCCTCCGCCTCGGTTTCACTGCCGAGCACGCTCACATAGACCGTGCAATATCGGAGATCCGCCGTGACACGCGCATCGGTCACGGTGGTCATCGCAGAGACACGGGGATCCTTAATGCCGTTCATCACGACATTCTGAATCTCCTTTCTCACCTCCGCGTTTATTCTTGTGTTTTTAATACTGCCTTTTTTCATGCTTTATCCCTCGGAACCTCGACCATCGCATAAGCTTCGACCTGATCGCCTTCCTGGAGGTCGTTGAACTTCTCAAAAACAAGACCGCACTCATATCCCGCAGCAACTTCCTTGACATCGTCCTTGAAGCGCTTCAGGGAAGCGAGGTCGCCTTCGAAGATCAGGTCCTTGCCTCTCGTGATGCGCGCCTTGCAACCGCGCTGAATCTTGCCGTCGAGAACGTAGGAGCCCGCAATGGTTCCGATGCCGGAAGCCTTGAAGATTGCGCGAACCTCTGCGTGGCCGATGACCTTCTCCTCATATACCGGCGCAAGCATACCGTTCAGCGCACGCTCCACATCGTCGATTGCCTGATAGATTACCTTGTAGAGGCGGAGGTCCACCTGTTCGTGCTCCGCTGTCGACTTGGCCGTCGCATCCGCCCGCACGTTAAAGCCGATGATGATGGCGTTACTTGCGCTTGCGAGTGCCACATCAGACTCGGAGATTGCGCCGACGCCGCTGTGAATCACCTTCACCTGCACCTCATCGTTTGAGAGCTTTGAGAGCGACTGCTTAACTGCCTCGACAGAACCCTGAACGTCTGCCTTGACAATGAGCGGAAGCTCCTTCATCTCGCCTGCCTTGATCTGACCGAAGACATCGTCAAGATTCAGCTTTGCTTTGGTCTCCTCAATCAGCTTATTCTTGCCCTCGGAAATGAAGGTCGCGGCAAAATCCTTCGCCTCCTTGTCCGTGGACATTGCAACCATAATCTCACCGGCATTCGGCACGGCATTCAGACCCTGAATCTCGACCGGCGTGGAGGGCTTCGCCTCCTTGACGCGCATGCCTCTGTCATTCAGCATGGCGCGAACCTTACCGGAGCAAGCGCCCGCCGCGACATAGTCGCCAACGCGCAGGGTGCCCTTCTGCACCAGTATCGTTGCAACCGGTCCCTTGCCCTTGTCGAGCTGTGCCTCGATAACCAGACCTCTCGCATTGCGGTTCGGGTTTGCCTTGAGCTCCTTCACATCCGCCGTGAGAAGTATCATATCGAGGAGGTTATCGATACCCTCATGCGTCTTCGCGGAAATCGGGCAGACAATCGTGCTGCCGCCCCAGTCCTCCGCAACCAGCTCATACTTCATGAGCTCCTGCTTGACGCGCTCAATGTTCGCCGAAGGCTTATCCATCTTGTTGACCGCCACGATAATCTCAACATTGGCCGCCTTCGCATGGCTGATGGCCTCAACTGTCTGCGGCATGACACCGTCATCCGCCGCGACGACCAGGACAGCAATATCCGTTGCCTCGGCACCGCGCATACGCATTGCCGTGAAGGCCTCGTGACCCGGCGTGTCGAGGAAGGTAATCAGTCTGTCGTGTGCCTTTACCTGGTAA
Source organism: uncultured Stomatobaculum sp. (assembly GCA_963552595.1). Lineage (GTDB taxonomy): Bacteria > Bacillota > Clostridia > Lachnospirales > Lachnospiraceae > Moryella. The sequence continues at coordinate 4,729 of CAUVLB010000012.1, forward strand.
GCACCGATATGCTGGGTGATACCGCCTGCCTCGCGGCTCGTGACCGAAGTCTTTCGGATGGCATCGAGGAGCGAGGTCTTACCGTGGTCAACGTGACCCATGACGACAACGACAGGCGGACGGGGAAGCATCTTGTCAGGATCTTCATTGTCCTCGCGAAGCAATTCCTCAATGACGTCCACCTTCTCCTCGCGCGTGCAAAGAATCTCATACTCGAGCGCAATCTCCTCGGCCTTCTCATAGGCAATCTCGGAGTTCATCGTGTACATCTCACCCTTCGCAAAGAGCTTCTTGATAAGATCCGATGCGGGGCGCTTCATCATTTTTGCAAGCTCACCTATGGTAAGGGTATCCGGAAGAATCAGCTCCTTGATTTCCTCCTCTACCTTCTCCGCCTTAGGCTTCTCCGGCATGATGAAGGGATGGCGCGTTGCCTTTCCGGCTCTGCCGCCGGACTTGAAACCGTCCTCGGTCTTATGCCGCTTGTCATTCTTGTCCTTAAAGTTGTTCTTATTCGGTCTGCTGGAGACAGTCTTCTTTACCAGTGCGCTGTCGCCGGAAGCGGAAGCTCCCTGTGCGCCGCCGCGGTTGCCGTAACTACCGCCGCCCTGACCCGGACGCGCACTGAAATTCCCCTGACCCGGGCGTGCACCCGCCCCCTGAGCATTGCGGTTGCCGTAGCTTCCGCCCTGACCGCTGCGGTTGCCGTAGCCGCCTCCGCTCTGGCCGTTGCGATTGCCGTAATTGCCGCCCTGGCCGTTGCGATTGCCGTAGTTGCCGCCCTGGCCGTTGCGGTTGCCGTAGCTTCCGCCGCCCTGACCGTTGCGGTTGCCGTAGCTTCCGCTGCCCTGGCGCTGCTGACCGCCGTTACGCGGCCCGCTGTTGCCGAGTGCGTTTAAGCGGCTCTGGATTGCGAGTCTGGTTTCCTCCGCGCTTCTTCCCTGCGGAAGACGGCTGGAAACCGCAGTCTTTACCGGAGGGCGCGAATCCTCGCTCTTTTTGGGCTGCGGCGCAGCGCTTTCTGCCTTCTTTTCCGTATTTTCCTTCGGCTTATCCGCCGGCTTTTCCTGAGCCGGCTTTTCAGCGGCCTTTGCCCCCTCCGGCGCAGCTCCCTTTACGCGAATCTGCTGTGCGTTCTCCGGACGGAACACGGCCGTAAACTTCTTTTTCTTCTTAGGCTGCTCGCCCTGCATCTCGGCTCTCTCAGCCGTATCCTGCTGCGTCTTGCTTTTATCCACTCTCACTGCCTCCGTATTTTTCGGCTTAAAATGATTTCGAATCAAATCGGCTTCTTCCGCTGTCACATTGGACATGGGTGCTTTTTTCTCACCCCTTTCCTCCAGAAAAGACAGCACCTCTCGATTGCTTCTGCCGATTTCTTTTGACAGATCGTTAACTCTCATCTTGCTTTCCTCCGATCTGTTCTAATAATGCTAGAACCGCTTTTGTGAATCCCTCGTCGCAGAGCGCAAGCGAAGCCCGCTGCTCCTTGCCGATTGCTTTTCCAAGTTCCCCCATGTTTGCGAAACAGACAAAGGGAATCTCATAAAATTCGCACTTGTTCCGGAACTTCTTTTTGGTCTGTTCGGAAGCGTCCTCCGCGACAATCACCAAAGTCGCCCGAAAGGACTGTATCTCCCGTTCTGTCATAAACTCGCCGCTCGCAAGTCTACCGGCGCGCTGTGCCATGCCGAGCGCACGCAATGCTTTAAGCTTTAAGTGCTCCGTCTGCTTCCCCATGTCCTTCATTCAGTTCTGTGAACTCCTTTTCCAGTGCGGTGTAAACACTGTTGCTGACATGCTCTCGAAACGCGCGATCAAGTCCCTTGGTCTTTTGGCAGCGCATCAGGCATGCGCTGTCACGGCAGAGATAAGCACCTCTTCCGTTGCTGCGCCCGGTGAAATCCAAGCGTATCACGCTCTCATTCTCTCCCTGCTGCCGGACCACACGAATCAAGTCCTTCTTTGGCTTTTTCGCGCCGCAGCCGATGCAGCTGCGCATCGTCTCCTGTTTCACGCGTCACGCCTCCTCGCCCGTCTGCTCCTCCGCCTCTAAAGTCGCATCTTCCGTCTGGTAATCGATGCCGTACTCCTCAAAGAGGCCTTCATCTCTTGCCTGGGTCTCCGATTTAATATCGATCTTATACCCCGTGAGTTTTGCCGCAAGGCGGACGTTCTGTCCCTCTTTTCCGATTGCAAGCGAAAGCTGATAATCGGGGACAATGACAATGGCTTCCTTGTCCTCTTCGTCCGCAAGCACAAGAATGACCTTGGCCGGGCTCAGCGCATTCTCAATCAAAAGTGCGGGATCGTTGTCCCACTTAATGATATCGATCTTCTCGCCGTGCAATTCATCGACAACCGCGCTGACACGCGCGTAGTTCATGCCGACACAAGCGCCGACCGGGTCTACATTCTCGTCGTTTGAATAAACCGCCATCTTGGTTCTGGAACCCGCCTCACGCGCAATCGCCTTGATTTCGACAGTTCCGTCCTTGACTTCGCTGACTTCCTGCTCGAAAAGGCAGCGCACCAGGTCCGGATGCGTTCTCGAAACCGAAATACGGGGTCCCTTCGGCGTATCCTTCACCTCGACCACGTAGAGCTTGATGTGATCTGTCGGCCGGAAGACCTCGCCCTTGACCTGCTCCGACTCCGGCAACACGGTGTCACACTTGCCGAGACTGATCGAGATGCCGTTGCCGTTCACATTGAGACGCTGCACAACGCCCGTCACCAGGTTGTGCTCCTTCTCAAAATAATCGTTGTAAATGACTTTGCGCTCTTCCTCGCGGATTTTCTGCAAAATCACATTCTTCGCAATACCGGTCGCAATGCGCCCAAACTCCCGCGATTTGATTTCCATCGGTACGATATCATCGAGCTCGTACTTCGGATCGATCATCTTTGCTTCCGCAAGAGAAATATACATGGCCTTTTCTTCTGCACGCACCTTCTCCGGAACTTCTTCAACCACGGTCTTCTTCTGAATCACGCGATAGCGGCAGCTGTCCGAATCCATGATAACCTCTACGTTGTCAGAGGTACCGAAATGATTCTTGCAGGCGCTGAGCAGAGAGTTTTGAATGGCTTCGAGCAAGGAATCTTTGCTGATATTCTTTTCCTTCTCGAGGAGCTCAATGGCCTCCTTCAGCTCGTTGCCGCTCTCAATCGGCTCTTTACTTGTTTTTCTCATGATCTTTGTCGTGTCCTCCCACTTGCTCTCAGAATTTCGGCGCAAGGCGTATGCCCGCGATTTCGCTGCGCAAAAAGCTCTTTTCGCCCTCTTCGGTCTCAATTGTCAGTGTGTCTTCCGTGTGACCGAGCAGAACACCCGAAAACTCCTTCTGACCGTCTTTTGCCTTAAAAAGCTTTAATTCCACATCTTTGCCCTGCTCGCGCACGAGGTCTTTCTCTTTTTTTAAGCTCCGCGACAGGCCCGGCGAACTCACCTCGAGTATATAGTCCTCGGGAATAAAATCCTCCCGGTCCAGCCAAGCGGAGACCGCGCGACTGATTTCCGCACAATCCTCAATCCCGATGCCGCCCGGCATATCGCAGAGAATGCGCAGATACCATGTGCCCGCCTCCCTCACATAATCGACGTCCACCACTTCAAACGCTTTCTCACTCTGCAGCGCAGCGAGAAAGTTCTCGGTACGCTCCACATAGCCTTCGCGCTTTCCCAAAGAAAACCTCCTTCTCAGTATGACATAAAAAGTGTGGACCGCCCGGCCCACACTTCTGTCATTTATCTATGTACGATTAGACTCTATCACGTTTGTATCCGAAAGGCAAGGAAAAGCACAAGTTTATTTTGTAAGTGCTTCCATTAACGCATTGCTGCGCTCGATAAATGCCTTCATTCGCTCCGGGCTTAATGTGCCCTGCTGAATGCAGGCAAGATCGTAAAGCTGTTCGCAGAGCTGCTTCGTGAGCCCCTTGGTTTTTGGCCGGCTCGCTGCCTCCTCGACCGCCGCCTCGGCTTCACTGCCGTCTCGCACCACAACCTGTTCCTGTAAGTACCGCACCAGGGGATGCTTTCGGTTTAAAACAAGCGTGGCCCCGGACGCGCCGAACATACCCTCGCTATCGGCCATGCCGTACTGCCGCATCATATCCTGCATGCGTCTGGATTCCTCGGAGAGCGTGAGCATTGCCGCGACCTCCGCGTTCTTGAAGCTCTCGAGCTTCACCTGCGGAGCCGCCTCGCCTATGGCCTTTTGCACCGCCGAAGCAAGTGCCTTTTCACGGATTTCGCTCGCTTCATCCGCAGCTTCTTCCTTCTCGCACAGTGCCTCGTTTAAATCCGCATCGATTCGAAGGAATTTTAAGTCCTTATTCTTTGCCTCCAGACTCTGAATAAACGGCATATCAATGGCGTGGGGCAAAATAACAGCATCGATATCCTGACTCTGAAAGAGATCGATATAGCTTCTCTGCTGTTTTTCATCCGTCACATAAAAAATGCGATTCGGGAAGCGCTCCTCATTCTCTTTGAGGCAGTCATCAAGCGTCAGGTACTTCTTTGCGAGATTCTTAAAAAGCACCGCATCCTTAACCTTCTCCTCGAACTTCTCGTCTTTGAGACAACCGTACTGGACAAAGGGGGCAATGTCATCCCAATACTTTTCATAGTTCTCGCGATCCGTCTTGCACATGCCGGTCAGTTTTTCCGCGACCTTCTTCGTAATATAGGCACTGATTTTCTTCACAAAACCGTCGTTCTGCAGTGCCGAACGGGACACATTGAGCGGAAGATCCGGGCAGTCAATCACCCCCTTTAAGAGCAAAAGAAACTCCGGGATAACTTCCTTGATGTTATCCGCAATGAAGACCTGGTTGTTGAAGAGCTTGATTTTTCCTTCCGCCGCTTCGTACTCAAGCTCAATGTGCGGGAAGTATAAAATGCCCTGCAAGCGGAAGGGATAATCCATATTCAGATGAATCCAGAAGAGGGGTTCTCGGTAATCCATGAATACTTTGCGATAAAACGCTTCGTACTCCTCCTTGCTCACCTCATTCGGATGCTTGCGCCAAAGCGGGTCAGTGTCGTTGACCGGTTGTAGGCGCTTTTGAATCTTCAGGCGTTCCCGCGCCGGGCTGAGCTCTACAAGCTCCTTACTGCCGTCCTCCTTGGTCTTTTCTTCTACCTCTGCCTCTTCTCGCACGGTCTCAAGAACCACATCGTCCTCTCTCTTCTCATCCGGATCGATGAGCTCTGTCTCGGGTGCGGCATCCGCATCCGAGAGGTAGATTGCGACCGGCATAAAGCCGCAGTACTTCTCGAGTACTTCGCGCACACGCGGAAGCTCAGAAAACTCACGGCTCTCCTCGGAGAGATACAGGGTAATCTCGGTTCCGTGTTCCTTGCGCGTGCCGTCTTCCATGATGTACTCGGTTCCGCCCTCGGATTCCCAGTGCACCGCCCCCTCGGCTTCACGGTAAGACTTGGTCTCGATGACAACACGATCGGCAACCATGAATGCCGAATAAAAACCAAGGCCGAAGTGTCCTATAATCTGGTCCTCATTCGCCTTGTCCTTATAGGTCTCAATGAAATCCCGGGCGCCGGAAAACGCAATC
>CAUVLB010000013.1:0-10052 GCA_963552595.1 uncultured Stomatobaculum sp.
GTTGGCTCGGCGACATCAGAAGCTTGTTTCCGCCGGACTTGGTCAAGCTGGTGCAGGGCGATGCGGTGGAGCGCTGCGGCCTAAAGGAGCTTCTCTTTGAACCGGAGCTCCTGGATGCCGCCGAACCGAGCGTGGACCTCGGCAGCATGCTGCTCCTCTTAAAAGACCAGGTGCCGCAGCAGAGTAAGGAGAGCGCGCGGCGCTTTATTCAGCGCATCGTCGAAGAGATTCAGCGGCGTCTCGCGGAGGAGTTGCGCCGCTCGGTGACGGCGGCCTGCAAGCGGACGGAACACACGCCGATCCCCTCGGCCTCGGGGCTTGACTTTAAAAAGACCATACGCCACGGGCTCAAGAACTACGATGCGGCGAAAAAGCGCATACTTCCCGAGAAGTACTATTTCTTTGCGAAGCAGCAGAACAACGCCGCAAAGTACCACATCATCCTTGACATAGACCAGAGCGGCTCCATGGGAGAGTCGGTGCTCTACGCCTCGGTGATGAGCAGCATACTTGCCTCTCTCCGCACGGTGAAGACCAATGTGGTCGCCTTCACGACAGAGGTGGTCGACCTCAGCGATAAGACCGAGGATCCGGTCGAGCTGCTGTTCGGCTTTCAGCTCGGCGGCGGAACCGACATCAACAACTCGGTCAAGTACTGCGAGAAGCTGATTGAGGAGCCGAAGAAGACTCTCTTTTTCCTGATTACCGACCTCATGGAGGGCGGAAACCGCGCGGCGCTCATGCGTCGACTCGCGGCGATGAAGGAAGCCGGGGTCCGCGTAATCGTTCTGCTCGCGATTGCGGACGGGGGCGCGCCCTATTACGATGAGCACAACGCAAAGCACATCGCCTCTCTCGGCATTCCCTGCTTTGCCTGCAGCCCGGAACGCCTGCCGGAGCTCCTTGAGACCGCGTTGAAGGGCGGAGAACTGCGGCAGTTCGAAGGAGATGCGCGTCAAGCGAAGAAATCCGTGCTATAATGTTGCACCGGTGAGTTCGAAACCATCCTCACCTAAAACAAAACTATGGAGGAAACACAAATGAAAGAGAAGTCCCTTGGAAACACGAGGGCGCTGGTCAATGCAGCGCTCCTCGCCGCAGTCTATGCGGCGATCACCTACATGACCAAGCCGATCAGCTTCGGCGCGGTGCAGTTCCGCATTTCGGAGGCACTCTGCATCCTGCCTGTCTTCACGGTCTCTGCCGTGCCCGGGCTCTTTGTGGGTTGCTTTCTCGCAAACTTTCTGTCCGGCGCCGCGCCGCTTGACATTGTCTTCGGCAGCCTTGCGAGCTTAATCGGCGCCTACGGCACCTACCGGCTTCGCGACAAGGGATATCTTGCTTCCCTGCCGCCCATTGTGAGCAACGCGCTGATTATTCCCTTTGTGCTGCGCTACGGCTACGGCATTGAGGGCTCGCTGCCCTTCTTCGGTCTGACCGTTGGTATCGGCGAGATCATCGCAATCGGCATCCTGGGAAATATGCTTCGCCTGGCGCTGCTGCGCTATGGCAACAAACTCTTTCCGGAGGGCAGCATCGCCTGAGCGGAGAGTGGGCTTGAACGCATTTGTTTGAGGAGAGACAGAATGGAAACAGTCAGCATTGATTTTGGAAAGCCCTGTCGCGTCTACTTTATGGGCATCGGCGGCGTCAGCATGAGCGGACTCGCGGAGATACTAAAGAAAGAGGGGTTCACGGTGAGCGGCAGCGATGCGCGCGAGAGCGCGTTTACGGAGCAGCTCAGCGCGAAAGGAATTACGGTTTATATCGGACAGCGGCGCGAAAATCTGAGCAGCCCGGTTGACTATGTGGTCTATACGGCGGCCATCCACCCGGACAATCCGGAGTTTTTGGAGGCAAAGCGCCTTGGCATTCCCATGCTGAGCCGCGCGGAGCTCCTCGGTCAGCTGATGCGCTGTTACCGGGAGAGCATTGCGGTCAGCGGCACGCACGGAAAGACAACGACCACCTCCATGCTCTCTCACATCCTGCTGTCGGCCGAGAAGGATCCGACGATTTCGCTCGGCGGCAATCTGGATGCCATCGGCGGCAATATTCGTGTCGGCGGAAACGAGACCTTTTTGCTCGAGGCCTGTGAGTACACAAACAGCTTCCTGTCTTTTTTCCCGACCCTGGAAATTATCTTAAATATTGAGGCGGATCACCTCGACTTTTTCCGGGATCTCGAGGATATCCGTCACTCCTTCCGGCGCTTTGTCGAGAAAATGCCGGAAAACGGTGCGCTCGTCATTGACAATCGAATTCGGGATTATCGGGAGATTGTCGGTGATTTTAAGGGGCGTGTGGCCACGGTCGGAAGCGAGACGGCGGATTATTATCCCGCGGATCTTTGCTTTGACGCGCGCGGGAATGCGGCCTTTACGCCGGTGGAGTACGGCAAGGCGCTGCCTCGCATTCAGCTCGCTGTGCCGGGAGAACACAATGTCTACAACGCGCTCGCCGCATTGGCGGCCTGCCGCCTGCTCGGCATTGCGACAGAGCAAATCCGCGACGGCCTTGAGGCGTACCGCGGCACGGAGCGCCGCTTTGAGCGAAAGGGCGAGTACCGCGGCGCGGTGATTGTGGACGACTACGCGCACCACCCGCAGGAGATTGCGGCGACCTTAAAAGCGGCGAAAAAGTATCCGCACAAAAAGATCTGGTGCGTATTTCAGCCGCACACGTATACCAGAACCAAGGCGCTCCTACCGGAGTTCGGGACCGCGCTCGAGGGGGCGGACTGCGTGCTGCTCGCGGATATCTATGCCGCGCGCGAAACAGATACGCTCGGTGTCAGCTCCGCGGATGTCGCGGCTGCAATCAACGCGGATCAGCCCGGAAAGGCGCGCTATTTCGGGAGCTTTGCGGAGATTGAAGACTGCCTTCGGCGTGAGCTTGCGGCGGGAGATCTGGTCCTCACGATGGGCGCAGGCGATATTTATCGCGTCGGAGAAGAACTTTTAAACAGCGAAAAAAGCGGGAATGTGAAAAAGTAAGCGGTCTGAGGGCGCGAAATGAGCCGGTGTGCGGTTTTGCACACCGGCTTTTCCACAATCTTGTGGATAAATTGTGGAAAAAGATGTGAAGTCCTATTTGCGAGTTTATGCTAAGATGAGAAATATAAAGAAGGAGGCTGAGATGAAAGTTATTTTTCAAGGCGACGCAGCGCCCGGCGTTACTGTCGTCTCAAATGAGTTTATCGACCGCTATATGCCATCGGCAAACGGCGCGTTTGTAAAGGTTTATCTCTATCTCCTGCGCCATCAGGGTGAGGAGGTAACGGATACCCGGATTGCGGACAGCTTAGAGCTCACGGAGGGCGATGTAAGACGTGCCTTACTCCGCTGGCAGCGAGAGGGATTAATTACGGGAGATTTTACGGGGCCCGAGAGACAAACAGAAGAGACGGAAGTGTCGAGATATGCGGAAGTGTCGCGACATACGGCAGAGCCGAAGCAAGAGGAAACGAGTACAGAGCTTCCGGCGGAGCCTGTGCTTTCGGAAAAGTCGGAGGTAAGCATTCCGGAAAAGCCGGAGACCGTGTTGCCGCCGGCAAAGTTGCCGGATAAATCCGAGGTGGACTTCAGCCGCCTGCAAAATGACGGCGAGTTTGCTGGGCTCAGTTATGCCCTGCAGCGCTATCTCGGCAAAACCTTTTCGCAGACCGACAGCGAGACCGTGGCTTATCTCTACGGGACGCTCGGCATGTCGTCCGATCTTTTAATTAAACTCGGCGAAATATGCGCGGAAAAAAAGAAGAGTTCGCTCCGCTATTTTGAGAAAGTCGCAATCGACTGGTACGAGAGAGGGATTAAGACGCCGGAAGAGGCAGAGCTTCGCGGGGAAAATTACAGCCGGGAAGTCTATGCGGTTCTGAACGCGTTCGGCATTCGGGATCGCGGTCCCGGCATTGAAGAGAAAAAATATATCGAGAAGTGGTATCACGAATACGGCTTTTCCGAGGAATTGGTCGTGGAGGCCTGCAGCCGCACGCTGCGCCATGTGCACAAGCCGAACTTCCCCTATACGGACGGCATTCTGACCAAATGGCAGCGCGCGGGTGTGCGCAGTCTCCGGGATGTGGCGGAAGAGGATAAAAAGCGGGAGGAGAGCGGCGGCAAGAGAAGCAGTCAAAAGACCGATACGCGCTTCCACAATTTCGAAGAGCGGGATGAAGATCCCAATGACCTTGTGTTGCAGCAGCTCAAGCGGAAGCTCGAGCAGGATTCCTGAGAGGAGGTAAGGCGTGGCGCTCAGCAATACGGAGTACAATGCGATTTTGCGCGAGTATGAGCAGCTGCAGGCCGCAGAGCAGCAAGTCATACGGGAGCGAAAGGCAGAGCTGAACCGCGTGCTACCCGCCTATCGGGAGACCGAACAGAAAATCGCGGCGCGCGCCATGGAGCGCTATCTGGCGCGGATGCAGGGCAGCGAGGCGGGGTTATGCGGGCTCGAAGAGGAGCTCGCCGCACTCGAGAAAGAGAAGTCGGATATCCTAAGGCGCGCGGGTTATCCGGCCGATTATCTGCGCCCTACCTACCGCTGTGAGACTTGTCGGGATACCGGCTTTGTCGACGGGAAAAAATGCCGCTGCTTTGAGCAGAAGATCATTGCGCGCCTCTGTCGCCAGGGGCGGCTTGCGGCGAGCATAGAAAGGGAAAATTTCGAGCGCTTTTCCCTCGCGTACTACAGTGCGGAGCGCGAGGTGCCGAAGCTCGCCATGAGCGAGAGAGCCTATATGGAGCAGCTGGTGCTGCCGCAGTGCAGGCGCTATCTCGAGAATTTTGACCGAGAGAAGGGGAACCTCCTCTTTACCGGAAAGCCGGGACTCGGCAAGACCTTCCTCTCGCACTGCATTGCGGGGGAGCTTTTAAAGCGGGGGCATACCGTCCTCTACCTCAGCGCGGAGGAGCTCTTCTCCCTGCTCGCCGCGACCCAGTGGCGGCAGCGCGCGGAGAGCGACGAGGAGAAAATCAAAGCCAGGGAGGAGAGAGAGTTCCGGGAGTATATTTACGGCTGTGAGTTTTTGATTATAGATGACCTCGGAACCGAGTTCAGCAATGCCTTTACGACGGCCGCGTTTTTCAGTCTCTTAAACGAGAGACTGCTCTCACGCCGCGGCACGCTGATCTCCACGAACCTAGATCCGAAGCAACTGAAAGCGCAGTATACCGAGAGAAGCACATCGCGCATTTTGGGCGAATATGATATACTTCCCTTCTATGGAAGTGATATTCGCGCGCAGAAGCGCAGACAATAGCTTACCGTATCATCGAAGGAAAAGGAGCAGAAGAGATGTCGAACGAAGACAAAGAGATTGAGACCATTCCGGTGGGACCGCTTGGGCTGGTGCCCTTAAAGAGCTGCGAGGAACTCGGGAAAAAGGTCGATGCCTATCTGGTGCGCTGGAGAAACGCACGTCAGAGCGAGCACAAGGATACGCTTGCGTTCATGGGCTATGAGAAAGACTCCTTCATCGTGAAGAGCCTCATCAATCGCTTCGGCACGGGAGAGGGCAAGGGAACCATCTTGCAGTCGGTGCGCGGTAAGGATCTCTTCCTCATGGTGGATGTCTGCAACCACAGCCTGACCTATTCGCTCTGCGGCATGACGAACCACATGTCGCCGGACGATCACTTTGCGGATTTGAAGCGCATCATCTCGGCGGCTGCCGGCAAGGCGCGCCGCATCAACGTGATCATGCCCTTCCTCTACGAGAGCCGCGTGTACCGGAGAGACGGTCGCGAGTCCCTCGACTGCGCACTGGCACTCCACGAGCTCGTCAACATGGGCGTCGATAACATTTTGACCTTTGACGCGCACGACCCGCGCGTGCAGAACGCGATTCCGCTGAAGGGCTTTGAGACCGTACAGCCCATCTACCAGTTCATCAAGGCCCTCCTCCAGGCGGAGCCGGAACTCAAGGTGGATTCCGAGCACATGATGATTATCAGCCCGGATGCAGGCGGCATGGGCAGAGCGATTTACTTCGCAAACATGATGGGGCTCGATGTCGGCATGTTCTATAAGCGCCGGGACTACACGCGCACGGTCGGCGGCAGAAACCCTGTCCTCGCGCACGAGTTCCTCGGAACGGATGTCACGGGCAAGGATGTGATTGTCGTGGACGACATGATCTCCTCCGGGGAGACCGTGCAGGAAGTCGCGAGGGAGTTAAAGCGCCGCGGCGCAAAGAAGGTCTTTGTCTGCGCGACCTTCGGTCTCTTTACGAACGGCCTTGCACGCTTTGACCGCTATTATGAAGAGGGTCTGATCGATAAAATCTTCACGACCAATCTGGTCTACCAGAGCCCGGAGCTCTTAAGCCGCCCTTATTATGTGAGCGTCGAGATGAGCAAGTACATTGCACTTTTGATTGACAGTTTGAACCACGACACTTCCGTGAGTGAGCTCCTGCAGCCCAGCGAACGCATTCACCGCGCACTCACCCGGCACAGAGCGGCGCAGGAAGGAAAATAAGGAAAGAGGAAAGTATGGCAGAGGAAAAAAAAGCGGTCAAAGAAATTACTTCGATGGAACAGGATTTCGCACAGTGGTATACCGATGTTGTGCGGAAGGCGGAGCTCTGTGACTATACGAGCGTCAAGGGATGTATGGTCATTCAGCCTGCCGGTTATGCGATTTGGGAGCGCATTCAGAGCCTCCTCGATCAGCGCTTTAAGGCGACAGGCGTAACAAATTGCTACATGCCGCTTTTTATTCCGGAAGGTCTCCTGCAGAAGGAGAAGGATCACGTGGAGGGCTTTGCGCCGGAGGTGGCTTGGGTTACGCACGGCGGACTTGAACCCCTGCAGGAGCGGCTCTGCGTGCGTCCCACTTCGGAGACTTTGTTCTGCGATTACTACGCAAAAACGGTGCAGTCCTACCGCGATTTGCCGCAGCTTCTGAACCAGTGGTGTTCGGTGGTGCGCTGGGAGAAGACGACCCGTCCCTTCCTCCGCTCCCGCGAGTTCCTCTGGCAGGAGGGCCACACCGTGCACGCGACCGCGGAGGAGGCGCAGGAGAGAACCGAGCAGATGCTGAATCTCTATGCGGATTTCTGCGAGCAGGAGCTCGCAATTCCGGTGGTGCGCGGCCAGAAGACCGATAAGGAGAAGTTTGCCGGTGCGGTCGCGACCTACACGATTGAGTCCCTGATGCACGACGGCAAGGCACTGCAGAGCGGTACGAGCCACAACTTCGGCGACGGCTTTGCGCGCGCCTTCGGCATGCAGTTCCAGGATAAGGACAACAGTCTTAAGTACATGCACCAGACTTCCTGGGGTATGACGACCAGAATGATAGGTGCGCTCATCATGGTGCACGGTGACGATTCCGGTCTCAAGATGCCGCCGCACATCGCGCCGGTTCAGGTGACCATTGTACCGGTTGCCATGCACAAGGAAGGTGTTTTGGAGCGGGCAAAGGCACTCGAGGCAGAGCTCAGAGCGGCAGGTGTTCGCGTCAACTTGGACGACACGGATCGCCGCCCGGGCTTCAAGTTTGCGGAGTGCGAGATGCGCGGTGTTCCGCTTCGCATTGAGCTCGGACCGAAGGACATCGAGGCGGGCAGCTGCGTGCTGGTGCGCCGCGACAACGGTGAGAAGTCTATAGCAGCGCTGGAAGGCATTGCCGCGACGGTGGCGGATATGCTTGAGACCATCCAGAAGGCTATGTACGAGAGAGCCAAGGAGCATCGCGACACGCACACCTACGATGTGAAGAGCATGGAGGAGTTCGCGGAGACTGTGAAGAACCGCCCGGGTTTTGTCCGCGCCATGTGGTGCGGCGATCAGGCCTGTGAGGACAAAATCAAAGAGGAGGTCGGCGCAACGAGCCGCTGCATTCCCTTTGAGCAGGAAACGCTCTCCGAGACCTGTGTCTGCTGCGGCAAGCCCGCGAAAAAGATGGTTTACTGGGGAATCGCATACTAAAACCGTGAGGGCTGCCGCAGTGAGCGCGACAGCCCTCATTTTGACTTTGCGGAGAAGAAGGGAGCGTGATGCGCATGCACTTGCCGGATACGGTGAGAGAAATTCTGAGAAAACTGGAGACAGCCGGCTACCGGGCCTATGCGGTCGGCGGCTGCGTGCGAGACAGCATACTGGGGAAAAACCCGGATGACTGGGATCTTACGACGAATGCGCGTCCCGAGGAGGTCAAGGCCCTGTTTCCGCGCACGGTAGACACGGGGCTTCAGCACGGCACGGTGACCGTTTTGATGGGCGGAGAGGGCTATGAAGTCACGACTTACCGCGTTGACGGCGCCTATTCGGACGGCCGGCACCCGGACAGCATTCGCTTTACGCCCTCGCTCGAGGAGGATTTAAAGCGCCGGGATTTCACCATCAATGCGATGGCGGTTTCGGAGCGCGGAGAGCTGGTGGATCTCTTCGGCGGCCGGGAGGATTTGCGCCTGGGCTGCATACGCTGTGTCGGCGATGCGCGCGAGCGCTTTCGGGAAGATGCGCTCCGCATGCTCCGCGCCGTGCGTTTTGCGGCACAATTAAACTTTGCCATCGAGCCGGCGAGCTTTGCGGCGATTGCGGAACTCGCGGAGAATTTAAGTCGGGTCAGCAAGGAGCGCATTTTGGCGGAGCTCACAAAGCTGTTGCTCTCGGACCATCCGGAGAAGTCGGAGCTCTTATACGAGACGGGACTTGCGCCGCAGATGGCGGCGCATTTTCCGGGGCTTCTTGCGGATCGCCGGGCGGCAAGGCTGCCGAAGGAAAAGGCGCTGCGCTTTGTCGCGGCGAGCGAGAATCTACAGCCGGAGACACTGGCGGCACTCCTTAAGGAACTGAAGAGCGACCGGGCGACCGCGGAGCGCGCCCGGCTTTTAGCGGAGGAACTGAAGCGCCCGCTGCCCTCGGGAGAGGCGGAACTCAGAAAGCGGCTCTCTGCCATCGGAGACGAGGCCTTTCTTCAGCTCCTCGCCCTCAAGGAGGCGGGCTACGGCGCGGAAGCGGAGCCCTGTTCCGGAGAGAATTTGGCGGTGAAACTCGCAGAGCTCGGCGCGATGCGGGAGCGCATTTTAAAGCGGGGAGATTGCCTCGGACTCGCGGAACTTGCGGTCGGCGGCACGGAACTTCTTGCAATCGGGATACCGAAGGGACCGGCGCTCGGCGGCTGTCTGCGCGCCCTTCTTAACTATGTTCTGGAGGATCCCGCGCGGAATGAGAGCGCAGTGCTTCTCGCCTACGCGAAGGCGAGACAGGCGGCGCAAAATAAAGATGACAGGGGGCAGTGAGATGAGAGTGCGAAAGATAGCAGCGACTGTGCTCGGACTTTGCCTGTTGGCAGCAAGTCTGACAGGCTGCCGCAGAGGACAGCAACGGTCGAGTGCGACGCACACGGAAGATCCGCTGGTCTGGTATAACCGGAGCGGGCTCTACGCCTATTTTCCGGGAGAAGAGATTCGGGAGATTACGAGTTTTGACAGCGAGCGCGAAACCAATGCGATACAGCGTATCCTGGGACGCCGCGATCCGAGTGCGGATGTCAAGTTCGACGCGGCACGAGCCTGCGTGTATTTTTGTCGAAACTACGCGGAAGACAATGTCTACAGCTTCTTTTCGGCCGAACTCTGCGCAAAGAGCTGGGACGGCGAGACGGAGACGGTGGCGGAGCACATTGTGAAGTATGTGCCGCTCGCAGGGACTGCTGTGCTCGGCGAGGATAAGACGGGCGCACTCTCGGTATCACGTCGCAGCGAAACGGGCGGGGAATGGCGGTCCGAGGTGATTGCCGCCCAGGTTCTCGATTTTCGCGTGAGCAAGGACGGACGGAGCGCCGTTTATCTGACCGGCAGCGGGGAGCTCTTTGCGCTTCGTTTCGGGGAAAACGGAGAGCGTGTCGGAGAGCCGCAGCGCATCGGCGCGGGCATACGGCAGTTGAGTTTTGCGAGCGATGATTTGGAGCAGCTCTACGGCAGCGACGGCAACGGAAGCATCTACTACAGCGCGGGACTTGGCTCGGTGCGGGTCGTGAGTGTGGATGTCGCCGAGACCGCCTTCATTCCGAAGACGGGTCATCTCTATTACCTCAGGGAT
>CAUVLB010000014.1:0-9998 GCA_963552595.1 uncultured Stomatobaculum sp.
CAAGTTTTGGGGTTCTTTTTCGACGATACACCAGATGTAGTGTTGCTGTGCTATATCTCGTGGCTCAGCCGGCTGCGAGGGGCAGCTCAAACCAGAACACCACGCCGTCTTCTAAGTTCCGCACACCGAAGGGCATGTTGTGCTGGGTCATAATCGCACGCACAATGGAGAGCCCGATTCCGCTCCCGCCGTACTTCCTGGTGTGTGCCTTATCGACCTTATAAAACTTCTCAAAGACGCGCTCCAAATCCGCCTCGGGGATGGGCTTTCCGCTGTTAAAGACCTCGCAATGCGCCCGCTCGCCTTCGACGCGGAGGCTAAGTATAACCTCGCCGCCCTCGCTCACATGGTGGAAGGCGTTGCTCACATAGTTCATCAGCACTTCGTCGATGCGAAACGCGTCGGCGCGCACCATAACAGGAGCTTCCGGTGCATGCAGCGAACACACGGCTCCGCTCTCCTCGGCGAGCACCTGTGTTTTCCGAAGCACGCTCTCTACGCTCTCCCGAAGATCGAAGACCTCCGCGTTTAACTCCGGGTGTTCGGACTCGAGCTGGGAGAGCGTGAGCAGCTGGCGCACCAGCTTGTTCATGCGCTCGGCCTCGTCGAGAATTACGCCGAGATACTGCTCCCGCATCTCCTTCTCCTCGCAGAGTCCGTCCTGCAGACCCTCCGCATAGCCCTGAATCAGGGCTATCGGAGTCTTAAGCTCGTGAGAGACATTTGCGATGAACTCCCGCCGCATCTCGTCAATTTCTTCTTTGCGCGCGAGGTCGTCGCGGAGCTTGCGGTTCGCATCCCTTAAATCCATGATGGCGCGCTCAAGCTGCTCCGCCATGCTGTTCATGTTCTTGCCGAGCACACCGATTTCGTCCTCGTTCTGACCGCGGTAGCGCACCGAAAAATCCATGTGTCCCAGTTTTTCGGAGAGCGCCGCGAGCGAACGTATGGGGTCCGTAATCCGGGAGCTCATGCCCCAGACCAAAAAGACACCGAGCAGAAGAGTCAACCCGCCTGCATAGAAGAGAAAGCGGTTTGCGAGCCGCACGCTCTCCTTGAGGTTTGCGACCGGCGTCGTCATGAGGAGCAGGGTCTGGTTGTCCGAGAGGTAGGCAAAGCAGTCTATGTTAGCGCTCTGGCTGCCCTCGTCATAGGACTGTACAATGGTATAGTTCTCGCTCCGCTTCAAAACATAGGTCCGGCTGTCTTCTCCCTGCTGAAAGAGATAGCGCTGCACTCTTTGATAAAGCCTGCTCTTTCCGTTCTCGCTGCTCTGTAAGAGCTTTGAGTTCGCCGAGTCCACAATCGCCACCATAATGTTATAGCGGCTGCTGTAGGTGCGGAGCAGCTCTTCCATCTCCGTCGACTGGGGACCCTTTGCCATGGCGAGCGCATTGAGCTCGCGGTAGGCGTACTCCAAATCTCTCACCTTCTGCCTGCGGTAAAAACGCTCCAGGCCGAAGCTGTTCATTAAGAGCAAGCCCGCCATGAGCAGGGTGAGCACCAGAAAAATCAGCGCCGTGAAGCGCAGCCGTATCGACTGTTTCACGCCTCCTCCGGCTCAAACTTATAGCCCATGCCCCAGATGGTACGGATGTACGCACCCTTTTCGCCCATCTTGGCGCGAAGCTTCTTCACATGCGTGTCTATGGTGCGCGCATCGCCGAAGTAGTCGTAATTCCAGACGTGGTTCAAAATCTTTTCCCGCGAGAGCGCAATCCCCTTATTCTCGAGGAAGTAGCGCAGCAGCTCGAATTCCTTGAAGCTTAAATCAATGATCTTTCCGTCCACGCTGACTTCGTGGGCGCGCTCATCGAGCCGTATCCCGGCAAGCTCCAAAACGTCTCCGTCCGGATTCGCCATGGTGCGCTTTAAAACAGCCTCCACACGCGCCATGAGCACCTTCGGACTGAAGGGCTTCGCGATATACTCGTCCGCGCCGAGCGAAAAGCCCTGGAGCTCATCCCTCTCCTCGCTGCGCGCGGTGAGCATGAGCACCGGCACCTCCGAGATGCGGCGCAGTTCCTTCAAGGTCTCAAAGCCGTCGAGCTCCGGCATCATGACATCCAAAAGCACGAGCGCAATGTCCGGCTCCCGCTCGAAGATTGCAAGCGCTTCGGCGCCGTTCTCCGCCTCCAAAACCTGAAAGCCTTTCATCCGCATATAATCGCGGACAAGGGCGCGCATGCGCGCCTCATCGTCCGCAATCAAAATCTTGATAGTTTCGTTGTTCACGCCTGATTCTCCCGGAAGCAGAGAGAAAGCTCCTCAAGCTGCTTCTCCTCGACAATATCCGGTGCGTTCATCATGAGATCCGAAGCGTCCTTGACCTTCGGGAAGGCAATGACGTCGCGTATCGTGTCCGCCCCCGCCATGAGCATCGCAAGGCGGTCAAGGCCGTAGGCGAGACCCGCGTGCGGCGGTACGCCGTAGCGGAAGGCATCGAGCAGGAAGCCGAAGCGCTCCTCCGCAACCTCTCTCGTGAGACCCAGTACCTCAAACATCTTCTCCTGCACATCCGAGCGGTGAATACGAACCGAACCGCCGCCGATCTCATTGCCGTTTAAGACAATGTCATAAGCCTCGGCGCGAACCGCCCCCGGATCGCTGTCAATCTTATCCCAGTCCTCCTCCATGGGCATCGTGAAGGGGTGGTGCATCGCCTTGAAGCGCGCCTCTTCCTCCGACCACTCAAGGAGCGGGAATTCCGTAATCCAGACAAAGCGGAACTCGTTCTTGTCGAGGAGCTCCAGCTGGCGCGCAAGCTCTACGCGGAGCGCACCGAGCACGTCAAAGACCGTCTTGTTCTTATCCGCCGCAAAGAGCAGAAGGTCGCCGTTCTTGCCGCCCATGGCCTGAACGAGCGCCTGCATCTCCTCATCCTTCATAAACTTCGCAAACGAGGACTTGAGACTTCCGTCCTCCTGAATCGCGACATAGGCGAGACCCTTGGCGCCGTAGCCCTTTGCAAACTCAACCAGGGCGTCAATCTTCTTTCTCGGCATACTGCCCTGTCTGTCCACACGAATGCCGCGCACGCTGCCGCCCGCCGCGAGTGCGCCCGCAAAGACCGCAAACTCGCAGTCTTTGACGACCGCCGAGACATCCGTGAGCTCCATGCCGAAGCGTAGATCCGGCTTGTCGGAGCCGTAGCGCTCCATCGCCTCTCTCCAGGTCATGCGCTGAATGGGAAGCTGCACCTCGACCCCGAGCACTTCTTTGAACACAGTCTGAAGGAGCTTTTCGTTGACCGCGAGCACATCGTCCGCATTGACAAAGGAGAGCTCCATATCGACCTGGGTGAACTCCGGCTGCCGGTCCGCGCGCAGATCCTCATCGCGGTAGCAGCGCGCAAGCTGGAAGTAGCGGTCATAGCCGGAGCACATGAGCAGCTGCTTTAAGAGCTGCGGCGACTGCGGCAGTGCGTACATGCTGCCCGGGTGGACACGGCTCGGCACAAGGTAGTCGCGCGCGCCCTCGGGCGTGGACTTAATCAGGGTCGGCGTCTCAATCTCAAGGAAGCCCTCGCCGGTCATAAAGCGGCGAATTTCCGCCGCGATCTTGGAGCGCAGCATGATTCTCGCCTGCAAATCCGGACGTCGAAGATCAAGGAAGCGATACTTAAGACGAAGCTCCTCGCGCGTCTTGGTGTTCTCCTCAATCGGGAAGGGCGGGGTCTCGGACTCCGAGAGGATGCGGAGCGACTTAGCCCGCACCTCGAGCTCTCCGGTCGGGAGCTTCGGGTTCGGGTCGGAGCGGCGCTCAAGCCGTCCCTCGACCGCAATGCAGTACTCGCTCTTTAAGCCCTGCGCCTTGCGAAACACCTCTTCTCCGCAGTCCTCCTCCTCAAAAATGAGCTGGAGCACGCCGCTGCGGTCGCGGAGGTCGGTAAAGACAACGCCGCCCTTGTTGCGGCTGCGCTGCACCCACCCCATGACCGTAACTTCGCTGCCGAGCTCCGCTCCCACCACCTCGCCGCAGCGATGTGTTCTCTTTAAGCCTCTCATTGACTCCGACATACTGTATCTCCCCTCTTATGCCTCAAAATAATCCCGGAAATCCGTGTATCCCTGCTGCGAGAGCTGATCTCGCTGGAACTTCTTATTCTTTGCCATCTTGGTGACCAAAACATCCTTGCCGGCCTCCCGCTCGCGCTCTGCTTCCAGGAGCGCCTCGCCGCGTCGCGCTGCACTAAGCTTCTTGTCGAGCAGAATCGCGACCTTCTCCTTCTGCGAGGGAATCACGTACTGCTGATCCATAAGAATTGCAATAATGCGCTCAAAACCGATCGAGAAGCCGCAGGCCGGGACATCCGTACCCGTGAACTTGCCGACCATCTTGTCGTAGCGTCCTCCGCCCGCGACCGAACCGCCGAAGCCTTCCATCGAGACTTCGAAGATGGAGCCCGTGTAGTAGCCCATGCCGCGCACCAGGGTCGGGTCAAACTGTACCTTGACCGCGCCGCCGCTCACGCTCTTAACGGCCTCAATGATCTCCGCCAGTCCTTCTGCGGTACCCGCCTCGAGGAAGTCGCCGAGAGTCTCGCCGAGCGCACGCACCGCCGCCGCATCGGTGCCGAGATTCTCAAGGAGACCCAGGTACTTCGCTGCGGATGCCTCGCTCGCGCCGTTCTCAACGAGTTCCGCGCGGACACCGTCTGCGCCTATCTTGTCCATCTTGTCGAGCGTAATCAGAACACCGTCCTCCTGCCCCGCCGGGAAGCCCGCAAAGGCCACCATGGCGCGCAGTATCTTTCTGTCGTTCACGCGAACCAAAAAGTCGTTGGTCGGAACCAGCTTCTTTAAGGTCTTCGCGATTGCGAGTATCAGCTCAATCTCCGCGAGATTGCTCTCCTCGCCGAGAATGTCAATGTCGCACTGGGTGAACTGGCGGTATCTGCCCTTCTGCGGGCGGTCCGCTCTCCAGACCGAGCCGCACTGCAATGCCTTAAAGGGACTCGGCAGCTTTGCCGCGTTGTTCGAATAGTAGCGGGTCAGCGGGAGCGTCAGGTCATAGCGGAGGCCGCTGTCGCAGAGATCCTCTTCGCCCGCCGCCTCCGAGAGGCGGAGCTTCTCGCCGCGCTTTAAAATCTTGAAAATGAGCTTCTCGTTGTCGCCGCCCTGCTTGCTCGTCAAATTCTCGATATGCTCCACACAGGGGGTCTCCATGGGGGTGAAACCAAAGCTGCGGTAGGTCTCCTTGATAACACCGATCAAATAATCCCGCAATGTCATCTCGTCCGGCAGAATGTCCTTCATTCCTGTGACCGGCTGCTTCTTTAAACTCATCGCCTTACCCTCCTACTCTCCGATTGACGGTTCTCCGTATCATCTCTATCTCTTTATCTTAGCACGTCTCCGCCGAGGGCGCGCTCCTTTTTTGCGAGCATTTCCGGAAGCCGCTCAATATAGAGCGCCGGGTCCTTGACGTTTTCGAGCCTGTCGTACTGCCCCGCGCTTCGCATCACACGGGTCGTTGTCCCCGCGCCGCAGCCTATGATGGTCTCCAGTTCTTCCATGATGAGAATGTTGTAGAGTCCCTCCTTCCCGGGACGGCACCAGCCCACATTCTCGAGGTTCCCCGCCATGTTTTTCTGGCGGTAGAGGTAGTAGGGCGAAAGCCCCATCTCCTCGCAATAGGAAGAGGCGAGTTCCACCATGCGGTTCGCGTCTCCGTAAAAGACATCCGCATAGTCCTCGCGCTTCGTGTTGAGCCGCGCCGCACGCTTTAAGGCGAGGCTGTGTATGGTGATATCATCCGGCGCGAGGGCGCGTATGCCCTCCATGGTGCGCCGCACATCCGCCTCGCTCTCGTTCGGAAGCCCCATAATGAGGTCGGTGTTGATGTTGTCAAAGCCGAGCTCTCGCGCGAGCCGAAAGCTCTCCGTGAACTGTTCGACTGTGTGAAAGCGCCCGATTAGATCAAGGGTCTCCTGCTTTAGGGTCTGGGGGTTAATGCTGATGCGGTCTGCGCCCTGTTCCTTTAAGACGATAAGCTTCTCGCGGCTTATGCTGTCCGGACGTCCGGCCTCGACCGTGAACTCCCGAAGCGCCGAGAGATCAAAGCTTCCCCTCACAAAGCCAAGGAGTTCCTCAAGTTCCCCTGCGTCAAGGCTGGTCGGTGTCCCGCCGCCCACATAAATTGCGTCGAGACGCTTTCCCGCCATCAGCTTCGCGACCAGCCGAATTTCCTCTTTCAGAGCCGCGAGATAGGCCGTACTCCTCTTGCTGCCGATCGGATAAGAAGGAAAGGAGCAGTAGAGACAGGTCGTCGGACAAAAGGGAATGCCGATGTAGAGGCTGTACCCCGTGGTAAAGTCAATCCCTCGGATTGCGCGGAGCTCATTCTCCGCAGTCCTGATACAGAGCTCGTTCCTTCCGTCGCTCAAAAAGAAGTCTCGTTTGAATTCCGCGCGTATTTCTTCCGCGCTTTTTCCCTGTTGCAGCCCCGTGAGCGCAAGCTTTGCGGGGCGTATGCCGGTCAGCGTGCCCCAGGGAAGCGCTTTCCCCGTGAGCTCCGTGAGCGCCCGGTAGAGCGCCCGCTTTAATTCATTCTTACTCTCGATGCGCTCTTCCATCCAAGCGCTCTCAAAGCTTATGACCCGGCCCTCGTTAGTCCGTATCTCGGCGCGGTAGCTTCCGAGCCGCGGCGCGGCGGCTTCCTCCGCAGAGGCCTCCATGATACAAGAAATCATGGCGTCTTGTTCCGGCACATGACTGAAGCTCTGTCCCGGAAAAAACGCCATGAAAAGTTCCCGGACGTCCTGTTCAAAGGGGACGTCCCGTAATTGTAAGGATATCATCTGTTTTTACCCTGTCTCAGTAATAGAAAATCGGGTTACTCTTTCGCTCTTCGCCTATACTGGTCTCGCCCATATGACCCGGGAGCACGAGCGTGTCCTCCGGAAGGGTAAAGAGTCTCTCAAGCGACTTCTTTAAGCTCGGCATATCTCCGCCCGGCAAATCCACCCGGCCGAAGGAGCCCTGAAAGAGGGTGTCTCCCGAGAAGAGAACTTGCTCCGCCGGGAAATAGTAACAGCAAGAGCCCCGCGTATGTCCCGGTGTGAAAATGACCTGCATCTCGGTGCCGATAAAGTCGACTGTTTCGCCGTCCGTGAACAGGCGATCCGGCTTTAAGCGGAGGCCGCTCCGCATAAAGCGCGCGTCGCCGTTTAACTCGGGATCGTTCAAGGTCTCCGCCTCGGGAGCAGCCGCGCAGAGCGGAACCCCGAAGGCCTCGCGCAGCCCATCGGCGGCGAGCACATGGTCAAAGTGACCGTGGGTCAAGAGGAGCGCCTTCAGCGTAAGCTCCCGCTCGCGTATCACCTTCTCGATCTGCGGCGCGGAATCGGCCGGATCGATCAGCAGAGCTTCCTTGCTCTCCTTGTTCCAGATGAGGTAACAGTTGGTCTCCACCATGCCAAGCGTCATGCACAGAATGGAAAATTTGCTCTCGCCCATGCCTCAGCTCCTCTCAATATCAATGATGCCCTCGCACTGTCTCAGCTTATCCTGGAGAGAGCGAATCTCCTCCGCAGAGCCGATTTCGAAGGTCACGTCCATCGTCGCAATATCCTGCTTCGAGGTTCTCGTGTTAAAGGCCTTCACATCCAGACCGCGCTCGGTAAAGACGCGGCTTATGTCAACCAAAAGTCCGGTGCGGTTGTGCGCAACCACGCGTATGGTCGCAAGGTAGCGATTCTCCTCTCCCTCCGGCACCTGCCACTCGGCCGTGATGAGACGGGCTCTCTCGATTTCCGGCAGGGACAGGATGTTAATGCAGTCCGTGCGATGTATCGTGATGCCTCGGCCGCGCGTCACGAAGCCGACTATCTCATCCCCCGGCACCGGGGCACAGCAGCGCGAAAAGTGAACCGCGAGGTCATGAATGCCCTTCACGACAATGCCGTTTCCGGAACGGCGGAGGGTCGCAATCTGACTCTCCCTATTGTTTTCCTCGAGGTTCGCGAGCACGGTCTCATCGGAAATCTGCTTCGCAAGCGCCTTTTTCCGCTCCTCGATCATGCGGTTTACGACCTGACCCTCTTTGATGCCGCCGTGACCCACGGTCGCGAGCACCGCGTCCCAGTCGTGCATGGAATAGCGGCGTAGCACCTTCTCCTGGTACTCGGGACGGTTTAACTCGCCCCAGTCCTGTCCGCGGCTCTTCGCATAGGCAGCGAGCAATTCCTTGCCCCGCACAATGTTCTCTTCCTTGAGCTCGGTCTTAAACCACTGGTTGATTTTATTCCGCGCCTGGGAGCTCTTTGCCTGCTTGAGCCAGTCTCGGCTCGGTCCGCGCGAGTTCTGCGAAGTCAGAATTTCGACGCGGTCCCCGTTTTGTATGACATAGTTGAGCGGCACCATGCGCGCATTGACGCGCGCGCCCACCATGCAGTTGCCGACTGCGGAGTGGATGGAATACGCAAAGTCAATCGGCGTGGATCCGGCCGGCAGGGTCTTCACATCGCCGTTCGGGGTAAAGGCATAGACCATGTCCGTAAAGGGGTTCAGCTCGTTCCGGACACCCGAGAGAAATTCTTTGCTGTCCGGCATCTCCCGCTGCCACTCGAGAATCTGGCGCAGCCAGCGCATCTTCTCCGCCTCGCCGCCGGTCACCGTGGGATTCTCGCCCTTTGCCTTCTCCTTGTACTTCCAGTGCGCCGCGATACCGTACTCCGCGACCTTATCCATCTCATAGGTGCGGATCTGCACCTCAAAGAGGGTGCCGCCGCGGTCTATGAGGGTTGTGTGGAGCGACTGGTAGCGGTTCGGCTTGGGGCGCGCAATGTAGTCCTTAAAGCGCTCCGAGAGCGGGGTAAAATTCACGTGCAGTTCGCCGAGCGCCGCATAGCAGTCCTTTAAATCCTGCACAAGCACGCGCACCGCAAAAATATCGTAAATCTCGTCAAAGCTCTTGTTCTGACTCACCATCTTCTTATAAATCGAGAAGATGTGTTTGCGACGCCCGATCACACTGCTCGGAATGTGCGCGCCGTTCATGAGGCGCTGCACTTTTTCGACCAAGCCCTCGATGACGCGTTCCTTGCTCTGACTCATCTCCTCGATTTTTTCTTCGATCTCATGATACGCCTTCGGCTCCAAATAGCGGAGCGCGAGATCGTCGAGCTCAACCTTGACACGGCTGATACCGAGGCGGTCTGCGAGCGGCGCATAAATCTCCAGGGTTTCCTTCGCCTTTTCTCGCTGTTTCTCCGGCTTCATGTGCTGCAGGGTGCGCATGTTGTGAAGGCGGTCCGCGAGCTTAATCAGAATGACACGGATATCCTGGGACATGGCGAGGAACATTCTGCGAAGGTTCTCGGCCTGGATGTCGAGTCTGTCATTGGTCCAAGTGATATTGGTGAGCTTGGTCACGCCGTCCACCAAAAGGGCGACATCATCCCCGAAGACACGCGCAATCTGTTCCTTCGTGAGTATCGTGTCCTCGACGACATCGTGCAGAAGTCCCGCGATGATACTCTCCTTGTCGAGCTCCAAGTCCGCGAGAATAATCGCGACACAGAGCGGGTGGATGATGTAGGGCTCGCCGGACTTCCGCTTCTGGTCCATATGCGCGTTTTTCGCGGTCATATAGGCGCGATGAATGAGCGAGGTGTCATCGGAGGGATGATAGCGCTCGATGGCTGCGATCAGCTCCTCATAGAGTACGTCCGGGTCTGTAAATTCTGCCGGTTTTTCCAATTCTCTCTGGTCCTTCTCTTCCATTTGTCCGGTCCCCCCTTTCTCAGCTTAGCCCGCATGCGGGCAGCCGCTGCATTTGCCCGCCGGTACGCTGCGAGCTCCGTTATATCCCGCTTCTTATTTGAATATAATAATCTTAGATTATAAGGACTTTATACGCGGAATGCAAGCGCGGCGGCGAGCAGCCCGGCCGCCTCGCAATTCGTCAAAAGAAAGCCCGCGAGATCCCCCGTCATGCCCCCGAAGGAGAGGGCTGCGCGCGCGCCGCTGTATATCGCTGCGAGCGCTACGGCC
>CAUVLB010000015.1:0-9935 GCA_963552595.1 uncultured Stomatobaculum sp.
GATGCGGCGGAGCTCCGCTTCTTCCGCGGCAAAGCGCTTCCAGACACTTTCCGTTCTCTCGCGCAGGTTCGCGGCAAAGCGCGGCAGCGAGATGCGGCGCTCGCAGTCGTCGATGAAATTCTGTGTGTCCTCATCGCCGGGAAGTGCGGCGAGCGCCTCGCGGAAGTGATGTAACGCCCTTCCCTCCTGATCCAGATAGTAATAGGCGTAGCCCAGGCGGAAATTCCAGCGGTGATCTCCCTCAAAATAGGCTTCGTGGCGCTTTAAGAGCGCAACTGCCTTCCGAAACAGCTTGCGATCCGTTGCCTCCGCCACATTGTTGTAGGCGCGCGCAAGCTCGCTGTCGAGTTCCGGCGTTCTCTCCTCCTCCGGAAGCGCCTCAATCGCATCGACTATCTTTTGGTGCTCATCGTTCTCAAACCACTGCGCACACTGCTGTAACAGATCCATGCTCTTCTCCTTTTCTCAGACAAGTTTGAAATCACAGAGCGCTTCCTGCGCCGTGACCCGTCTTAACTCCTCCCGGACTTCCATCAGCGCAAAGCCGAGCAGATTATCTCCCTTCCACTTGAGCGGATTTTCCGCTGCCTCCTCACACTCCGCAAGGCCTATGCCCCAGACGCGGTCGTAGGGGCTGGCCTCGACCAATACCTTATCTCCGGTCGAGAGCAGAAAGTCGCGGAGCTCCGGGTTCTGACTGAATTTGAGCCAGCTCCCGTTCAGTACGATGGCGTAGCGAAAGCGCTGCCAGACCGCCTCCTCAAAGCCTCTCACCTCTCTGCCGAGCGCCTTAATGCGCTTCGGATCTCTTGAGGAAAGAATCTCTGCCCTATGTTCCGCATCGCCGAAGAGCTCGGCTTTCTTTGCCATCATATACTGCTCGGCGGAGCTAAAGCGCTCGCCCTCGCCGTAAAATTCCGCCTTCCACCACTGGCTGAACGCGCTCTTTGTCACGCTTCCGTCCTTCGCGGGCTGATGTCCCCAAAAGAAGCAGTACTTTTGCTTTTTCCCGGCAAGCTTCTGTTTTCCGAGCAGAGTCCGCGTATACTCCGGTGCACCGTCCGGCTTTCGGAGCGCGATACAAAAGTCTCCCCGCTCAAGGTACACTGCCCTATCCTCATCGTCCCACCAACCGGCCCAAGTGAAGGGCTCCGGGAAGCGCGCGCGGTATGCTTCCCTCTCCTTTTCTCCGAGCGCCTCAAACCATGCTACAAAGCGATCCAGGTAATCCTCGCCGCTGCCCATGCGAAATCCGAGACTGTAGCGCTCATATTCGGGATAGGCGAGCCACGGCGGCGGCAAAAAACCTTGCACTTGTAAGTTCATCCGAGTCCTTTCATTTTCCTACTTTTACTTCCTTCTTTAATCCCACCAGAAATACCAGATTCTAGAGCGTTTAAGGCTATCCGCCAGCGCGCCGAGCGGGTGGACGCCCTGATCGATAATATCCGGGCAGAAGCCGTAGTGCTCGATTGCAAGCTCCAAAGCCCTGTTCTCCGGCACCGGTGCCGGGAGGAAGAACTCGAGCTCGTCGTGCGACATGGTGCTCGGCCAAGCGCCGTACTGTTCCGCCCAGTACTTTGTGACGGCCATGAGCTCCTCCGTGTCCGGGCAATCGTTCCAGGCGCCAAAGGGCAGATAGGCAAAGATCTCCCAGGCATGTTTCACCGGAATCTTTGCGAGTAGTACCGGCGCAGTCTCCTCACTCCGATAATCTCGGTAAGCGGCAAAGCAGTCGATTTCCTCGCCGCCTTCCACCGCACCGACAATTTCACTGTCCCAGTCGATCTCATCGTCCTCGGCCTCTTCTCTACGGTCGGCAAGGTAGCCCTTTAGGATTTCCCGTCCGTCCGGAAGTTCGCGCGAGAGCTGCTCTCTCCGGTACGCCGCCACCTTCGTTGCGTCAAAGGAATAGTCGTCCTCCCCGTCGGAATCCGGGTCGGAATTCATGATGAGGCACTCAAAGAGTGTCTCATCCACCTTGATGAGCATGGGACCATAGCCCCCGTCCGCTGCGCCGCGCAGCGCATCAAAGTAGGCCGCACACAGTTCCGCATCATCCGGCATGGGCGGAAAATAGCGGCATTCGCAATCCAAGTACTTCATCATCGCCTCGGCGAGTTCCGAGGGCTTTCCGTTCTTCTCTTCCATCTCGACTGTCTCCGTTTTGCCTCGCGGCACAGGCATCTGTCGCCGCGCGATTTTAGCTTCTTTTTGTTTTGTACTTCTTTTCATTTCGTGCTTTTTCTTCCGTCAAACGCAGCTCCCGTCCATGCAGCACTGCGTTCCTCCGCAGCGCTTCAAAGCGACGCGGTTTCAGCAAAGCTCGCAAATCGGCTCGCCGCAGGGTTGAAAGTCTTCGTCAAAGGGCACGAAGAGATAGAGCCGACCGGCCAAGGTTTCCCCGGTGTCATAGCCCAGCGCAAAGACTCCGTAGCTTTCATCCTGATCCAGAACGAGCTCCGTCAGCGGAAGCGCCGCAATCTTCTCCGCGGGAAAACTGTGACGCAGAACTTCCCGCGCCTTCCGGTCCGGCGCCTCAAGTTCCTCTTTGATCCGCCGCCAAAAGCGCAAGTCGCGCGAAGGAGGTTCTTCCGCGCTGTCGCCGCGACTCACGGTGAGCGTCTGTCCGGCATACGGTATCTCAATACAGAGTCTCGTCCCGCCGGCAAAGGCCTCTGTTTGAAAGAGCGCAGCTACCTCTTCCCAAACGAGCCTGCTCACAGCGCCTCCAAAACCTTTGCGAGCTGCGCTTCAAAGGCCGGCGTCTTCACGGCTTCGAGTTCCTCCCGCTCGGCGAGTATGGCCTGCCAGGTATAGTAGTAGAAGCTGTAGAACAGGTCGTCGGGGAAGACATTCTCCTCCTCGTAGCGAAGTTCATCCGCCTCTTCATCGTACTCTTCCGACCAAAGATACTCTTCCAGGAGGAGATCCGCAAAGCGCGGCAGCGGCGCCGCGTGCTCCATGGTGTCGCCGAGATGATAGCAGCTAAGCAGGCAGTCAAAGAGCTCTGTCAGCTGTTCGGCTAGATAGGCCGCCACGGGGTTTTCGGCGCTCTCACGCAGCGCCTTTCCCAAAATGCGCGCGAGAAACACGCTCGCAAACGGCGTCGCGTGCCAGAGGGTGTCCTGGTGCTCCACATTGTAGCCGAGTTCCTCAAATGCCTCTCGGACACCGTCCGCATCCCGCATCTCCTCCAGCACCGCAAGAAACGCCGGAAAGTCAGTCGCCCTTCCGTAGGTTGCCGTAAGTCTGTGCCAGGGCACGTCGCTCACACGGAGCTCCTTGATATACCTTCTGTTCTCCTCTGTCATCCCCTCTGTCATCCTTTCCTCCGCTCAGCCCGCAATGTTCGCGTACTTCAGTCCCTCGCTCTCGGTGCCGGATATTTCGATCACATGGCCGAAAAAGAGATCGTCGTCGTCATAGTAGGCGACCAGATTGCCGTCCCAGCTTAACACCAGACTCTCCGGCTGTATGCGCCGCATGAAATCCTCTTCCGTGAGCTCCGGGGCATTCTCGTCCTCGCTCGACTGCCAGTCGTTCGCGAGCTCGGTGAGTTCTTTGGCCGCAAAGCGGCGAAGCTCGCTGTCCCAGTGCGCGGCATCCGTGGCAAGCTTACGCGCAAAGGCCCGCGCCTTATCCCAGGTCTCCGCATCGTCCGTGTCGATTTCGAGCGAGAGGCTCATGCGCCCGTCGCCCCAGGGGATTTCGCCCTCCAGCCAGTCGAGCTCCCGGTTCAGCGTGAGCTTGCCGAGCACTTCGTCGTTCAGTTCAACCGGCTTTTGGTATTCCTCCCAATAGGCCTCGAGTTCCGGACAGGAAACCGCGGGCTCCAGTACCTCGACCAGCAGCCAGGCATTGAACTTTTCCGGCGTGGTGTGCTCCGGCACCGCACTCGGCTTCATGCGGCGCAGCTTGAGACGGCAAATCTGCCCCCTTGAAAAGCGCCCCCAGCCGAGTTCTCCCTTTGTCTCCTCTTCCTGAAGCGGCCACTCGACTCTGCCGTTTCGAATCTCAGAGCGTCCGTCCGGAAAGACCATGCCGAGCGAAATCGCCGTCATGTCCCAGAAATCCCCCTCCTTATAGTAACCCGCGCCGAGGCATCTCTGAATGAGAACCAGTGCTTCCTGTTCCTCGCTCTCGTACTTTTGATAATAGCTCTCGTACATTTTGGCTCCCTTTCCCCGCAACACAAAAGTCCCCGCCGCCCCGTGAGGGAAACGGCGGGGACTCTTTCTGTCCGGGCTTATCTGTTATCGCTCAGCCTGTGTAGGCCGAGTCTCAACCTCTCTTGATTGCCGCCTGTGCAGCCGCAAGTCTTGCGACCGGCACGCGGAACGGCGAGCAGGAAACATAGTCAAGGCCGATCTCATCGCAGAACTCAACGGAGGACGGGTCGCCGCCGTGCTCACCGCAGATACCGATGTGAAGGGACTTGTTCACCGGGCGACCAAGCTCGATTGCCATCTTCATGAGCTTGCCCACGCCGACCTGGTCGAGCTTCGCAAACGGATCGTTCTCGAAGATCTTCGTGTCGTAGTAAGCGTTCAGGAACTTACCTGCGTCATCGCGCGAGAAGCCGAAGGTCATCTGCGTGAGGTCGTTCGTACCGAAGCAGAAGAAGTCCGCGTCCTTTGCGATATCGTCTGCCGTGAGGCAAGCTCTCGGAATCTCGATCATCGTACCGACTTCGTACTTGAGGTCGGAGCCTGCTGCCTTGATCTCCGCATCTGCGGTCTCGACAACAACCTTCTTGACGAACTTGAGCTCCTTGTCCTCGGAAATCAGCGGAATCATGATCTCCGGAACCATGTTCCACTCCGGATGTCTCTTCTGCACAGCGATTGCCGCGCGGATGACAGCCTTGGTCTGCATTGCCGCAATCTCCGGATAGGTGACCGCAAGGCGGCAGCCTCTGTGACCCATCATCGGGTTGAACTCGTGCAGGGAAGCGATGATGTCCTTGATCTCCTGGACGCTCTTCTTCTTTGCGTCTGCGAGCTTCTTGATCTCAGCCTCCTCGGTCGGGACAAACTCGTGCAGCGGCGGATCCAGGAAGCGGATCGTGACCGGCGTTCCCTCCATTGCCTCGTAGATGCCCTCAAAGTCCTTCTGCTGGTACGGGAGAATCTTATCAAGAGCCTCTTCTCTCTCTTCAACCGTGTCGGAGCAGATCATCTCGCGGAATGCCGCAATGCGCTCCGGATCGAAGAACATGTGCTCCGTGCGGCAAAGGCCGATGCCCTCTGCGCCGAGCTCTCTTGCCTTCTTTGCATCGCTCGGGGTATCCGCGTTGGTTCTGACCTTCAGCTTTCTGTACTTGTCAGCCCAAGCCATGATGCGGCCGAACTCGCCTACGATGGTAGCATCCACGGTCGGGATGATGCCTGCGTAGACATTACCGGTCGTGCCGTCGATCGAAATCGGATCGCCCTCGTGGAAGGTCTGGCCGCCCAGCGAGAACTTCTTAGCTGCCTCATCGATCACGATCTCGCCGAGACCGGAGACGCAGCACTTACCCATGCCGCGCGCAACGACTGCCGCGTGGGAGGTCATACCGCCGCGAACCGTGAGGATACCCTGGGAGCTCTTCATGCCGGTGATGTCCTCCGGAGAAGTCTCAAGGCGGACAAGAACAACCTTCTCGCCTCTTGCTGCCCAAGCCTCTGCGTCCTCAGCCGTGAAGACAACCTTACCGCAAGCCGCACCCGGAGATGCGCCGAGACCCTTGCCGAGCGGCTTCGCCTCCTTGAGCGCCTTCTGGTCGAACTGCGGGTGAAGCAGGGTGTCGAGGTTTCTCGGATCGATCATTGCGACCGCTTCCTTCTCGCTTCTCATGCCCTCATCGACAAGATCGCAAGCAATCTTGAGCGCTGCCTTTGCGGTTCTCTTACCGTTTCTGGTCTGCAGCATGTAGAGCTTGCCGTGCTCAACGGTGAACTCCATATCCTGCATGTCTCTGTAGTGGTTCTCGAGGGTCTTGCAGACCTCGTTGAACTGCTTGAATGCCTCCGGGAACTTCTGCTCCATCTCGTCGATGTGCATCGGGGTGCGCACGCCCGCAACGACGTCCTCACCCTGCGCATTGGTCAGGAACTCACCGAAGAGGCCCTTCTCGCCCGTCGCCGGATCTCTCGTGAACGCAACGCCGGTGCCGCAGTCATCGCCCATGTTACCGAAAGCCATGGACTGCACGTTGACAGCCGTACCCCAGGAGTAGGGGATATCGTTGTCGCGACGATAGACGTTTGCACGCGGGTTGTCCCAGGAGCGGAACACAGCCTTGATGGCGCCCATCAGCTGCTCCTTCGGATCGGACGGGAAGTCCTGGCCCAGCTTCGACTTGTACTCAGCCTTGAACTGGTTTGCGAGCTCCTCAAGGTCCGCAGCGGTGAGATCCACGTCCTGGGTCACGCCGCGATCCTTCTTCATCTTGTCGATGAGCTCCTCAAAATACTTCTTGCCGACTTCCATGACGACGTCGGAGTACATCTGGATAAATCTTCTGTAGCAGTCCCAAGCCCAGCGCGGGTTGTTGGACTTCTCTGCGAGCACCTTGACCACGTCCTCGTTGAGGCCGAGGTTCAGGATGGTATCCATCATGCCCGGCATCGAAGCTCTTGCGCCCGAGCGAACCGAGACGAGAAGCGGATTCTCGTGGTCACCGAACTTCTTGCCGGTGATCTTCTCCATCTCGACGATGTGATCGTTAATCTGAGACTGGATCTCTGCATTGATCTCGCGACCGTCCTCGTAATACTGCGTGCAAGCCTCGGTCGTGATCGTGAAGCCCTGCGGCACCGGAAGACCGATCTTGGTCATCTCCGCAAGGTTTGCGCCCTTGCCGCCGAGGAGCTCGCGCATGTCCGCATTGCCCTCACTAAACAGATAAACCCATTTCTTTGCCATGTTTTCCTCCTGTTGAACACCAATCTAGGATCTTTGTTCTACAACGCCAGTATCATATCACATATGTTTGTTTTTTAATAGATACACGGGATTTCAAAACGTGAATTTGTCAAGGAAGTAGTTCCTGAGTTCGGAAATCTTGACTCTCTCCTGCTCCATGCTGTCGCGATCGCGAATCGTGACGCTCTGATCCTCCTCGGACTCGAAGTCGTAGGTCACGCAGAAGGGCGTTCCGATTTCGTCTTCTCTGCGGTAGCGCTTGCCGATTGCACCGCGGTCGTCGTACTCGCAGTTCCAGTATTTCGAGAGCTCCGCGTAAATCTTCTCCGCGCCCTCGCCGAGCTTCTTGGAGAGCGGCAGCACCGCAATCTTCACCGGAGCGAGCGCCGGGTGGAAGTGAAGCACCGTGCGCACATCGCCGCCCGGGAGTTCCTCCTCGTCGTAGGCGTTGCAGAGGAAGGCCAGGGTCACGCGGTCCGCGCCGAGCGAGGGCTCGACGACATAGGGGATATACTTCTCCTTGCTCTCCTCATCGAAGTAGCTGAGATCCTCGCCCGAGACCTCCTGGTGGCGGGAGAGATCGTAGTTTGTTCTGTCCGCAATGCCCCAGAGCTCGCCCCAGCCGAAGGGGAAGAGGAACTCAAGGTCCGTGGTCGCCTTCGAATAGAAGGAGAGCTCTTCCGGATCGTGGTCACGCGCGCGCAGTCTGTCATCGCGCATGCCGAGGGTCTTAAGCCACTGAATGCACTGCTCTTTCCAGTATGCGAACCACTCGAGATCAGTGTCCGGCTTACAGAAGAACTCAAGCTCCATCTGCTCGAACTCGCGCGTGCGGAAGGTGAAGTTGCCAGGCGTAATCTCGTTGCGGAAGGACTTGCCGATTTGGCCGATGCCGAAGGGGATCTTCTTCCGGGAGGTGCGCTGCACGTTCTTGAAATTCACAAAGATGCCCTGCGCGGTCTCCGGGCGCAGATAGACCGTGTTCTTTGCGTCCTCGGTCACGCCCTGGAAGGTCTTGAACATGAGGTTGAACTCACGGATGTCCGTAAAGTCGCGCTTGCCGCAGCTCGGGCAGGCAATCTCGTGCTCCTTGATATAGTCCTGCATCTTCTCGTGGCTCCAGCCGTCCACGCCGGACTCGAGCTCTGCGCCGTGCTCCGCCGCATAGTCCTCGATCAGCTTGTCCGCGCGGAAGCGCTCGTGACAGCTCTTGCAGTCCATGAGCGGATCCGAGAAGCTGCCGATGTGACCGGAGGCAACCCAGGTCTGGGTGTTCATGAGAATCGCGCAGTCCACACCCACATTGTAGGGAGACTCCTGGATGAACTTCTGCCACCAGGCTCTCTTCACGTTGTTCTTAAGCTCCACGCCGAGATTGCCGTAGTCCCAGGTATTTGCGAGTCCGCCGTAGATTTCCGAACCCGGATAGACAAAACCTCTCGCCTTTGCGAGTGCCACGATTTTTTCCATTGTATAAGCCATCGTTTTCCCCTCTCTCTCTTGCCGATGCTCTCTATTCTACTGCACCCGCCGCATTTCTTCCAGCACGGAAAGCGAGCGGAAGCGGTGCGGCGCAACCTGAGAACGCAGGGCATCCACATTTTCACCGAATTCCCGCAGCGCTTCCTCACCCACGGTGAAGGTAAAGAGCTTTTCCACCTGCGTGCGAACCACAAAGTCCCAGGTGTAAGTGCAATTTTCATGTTTTTTGAGCGGCGGCGCGGAGACATAGCTCCCGAAGAGCACCAGGAGCTTTAACTCCAGAATGCGCCGCACCAACTCCCGCGGAAGCTCCGGTTTTTCCAGCGCAAGCAGCGAAAAGTAGAGGAGCTTTAAGCCCTCCTCCTCCCGCTGAAAGTCGCGGTAAAAGTAATCCGTGAGCTCCAGAAAGTAGCTTGCATAGCAGAGCGTCAAGGCATCCGCCTCGATTTTCCCGAAAAAGCGCAGGCCTTCCGCGGCAACCACGATGTCGGCATCCCGCCCCGGGCGCAGCGTAAACTTGCCGTAGACCAGAGGACGCGCAAGTCCCATGAGCGGACTGCCCTGGCGCGAGGCGCCCCGCGCAAAGCAGGAGAGCTTGCCCTTTTCCCGCGTGAGTATCGTGATACGCCGATCCCGCTCGCCGATCGGCATGCTCTTTAGCACCAGCCCGCTGACTTCTTCGCCTTCTCTCATAGCTTTCTCGCGTCGTAGCCGAAGGAGCGAAGCTGGGTGTCGTTGTCGCGCCAGTCGCGACGCACCTTGACCCAGAGCTTTAGGTTGACCTTGCTCTCCGTCATCTCTTCGATTGCCTTCCTTGCGCCGATGCCGATGCGCTTTAACATCTGACCGCCCTTGCCGATCACCATCCCCTTGTGGGACTCCCGCTCGCAGATGATGTTGGCGTCAATGTCAAAGCCGCCGTCCTCCCTCTCTTTCATGCGCTCCACCGTGACGGCGACGCCGTGCGGCACTTCGTCCCTGAGTAGACGCAGGGTCTGCTCCCGAATCAATTCGCCGGCGAGTTCTCGCATGGGCTCCTCGGTCACCGTATCCTCACTGTAGAAGAAGGGGCCCTCCGGCAAATAGCAGTAGAGCGTATCGAGCAAGAGCTCTATGTTCTCGCTCTTTAAGGCCGCAACCGCGACCATGTCCTTCGGGCGGCAGAACTCCTCATAGGCCTTGACCTGCGCGGCAAGCCGCGCCTTGTCATTGATCTTATCAATCTTATTGACCGCGAGCACCAAGGGACGACGGCACTTCTTAAGCCGCTCCGCAATCTCCCGCTCCGCAGGACCAATGTGCTCGCTCACATCGACAATCCAGAGTATCACATCCGCCTCTTCGATGGTCTTTTCCGCGACGCCTATCATAAAACGCCCGAGCTTATTTTTTGCGCGGGTTAAGCCCGGCGTATCTTCGAACACAATCTGACCGCGCTCGTCCGTGTATACCGTTCGAATCTGGCTTCTTGTGGTTTGTGCCTTCTCCGAAGTGATCGCGATTTTCTGCCCGATCAAGTGGTTCATGAGCGTCGATTTTCC
>CAUVLB010000016.1:0-9839 GCA_963552595.1 uncultured Stomatobaculum sp.
CTTCTCGACACTCACGTACTTTACGCAGAGTGCAAAGAGTTCCGCCGCAATGCGCAAATCGTTGAGGGGCGGGAAGGAGGGCGCAATGCGGATATTAGAGTCGTGCGGGTCCTTGCCGCCCGGCCAGGTCGCACCGGCGCCGGTCATGACCACACCCGCCTTCGCGCAGCGGGATACAACCTTCTTCGCGCAGCCCTCGAGGGTATCAAAGGAGATGAAGTAACCGCCCTTCGGATTGGTCCAGCTGCCTATGCCGAGACCGCCGAGCTCTCTCTCCAGTATCTCTTCGACCATCTCAAACTTAGGGCGCAGGATGTCCGCGTGCTTTCTCATGTGCTCAACCATGCCGTGAATATCCTCGAAGAAGCGGACGTGGCGCAGCTGGTTCACCTTGTCGTGACCTATGGTCTGTACTTTGAGTTGCTTTTTGATGTCATCGAGGTTGTTCAGCGAGGAAGCGAGCGCCGCGACGCCGGAGCCCGGGAAGCTGACCTTGGAGGTCGATGCAAACTTATAGACGAGGTCCGGATTTCCCGCGCGCTTGCACTCCGCGAGAATCTCGATAATCGTATCCTGGTCGTGGTCGTAGAGGTGGTGAATCGTGTAGGCATTGTCCCAATAGAGGCGGAAATCCTTGGCCGCGGGCTTTAAGCGCGCCAAGCGGCGCACGGTCTCATCCGAGTAGGAGTTTCCGGTCGGGTTCGAATACTTCGGAACACACCAGATACCCTTGATGGCCTCATCCTCGGCGACCAGCTTCTCGACAAGGTCCATATCGGGTCCGGTCGGAAGCATAGGCACCGGGATGTTTTCAATGCCGAAGTACTCGGTGATTGCAAAGTGGCGGTCATAGCCCGGCACAACGCAGAGAAACTTCACCTTGTCAAGCTTGCACCAGGGTGTCGCCCCCATAACGCCGTGGGTGTAGCAGCGGGAAATGGTGTCATACATGACATTGAGGCTCGAGTTCCCGTAGAGGATGATGTGGTCGTAGGGCACCTCCATCATATCACCCATGAGCTCCAGCGCCTCGGGGATACCGGTCAATACGCCGTAGTTCCGGCAGTCCGTGCCGTCCTCGGAGCGGAGCTCGGTGTCCTCGTTCAGAACCGCCATCATCCCCATCGAGAGATCCAGCTGCTCCGTACAGGGCTTACCGCGGCTCATATCGAGCTTCAGGGCCATGGCCTGCATTTCCTTATACTTCCCCTTGAGCTCCTTCTTTAACGCCAGCAATTCTTCCTTCGTCAACTCTGCGTATGGTTTCATCGCCGCTCCTTTCGGGCTGTGTTAATATTTTCACAAAATTCTAGCACTGATTCGGCTTCCCCGCAAGTGCCCTGTTACGCCTGCCGATAAATACTTGCGATGTCCTCGTAACCAAGCACGCGGAAGGAACCGATGGAGCGGCTTCTCTGATAGCTGCACTCCTCCGCAAAAGCCTGAATTTCCGCCTCGCTCGGCGCATGACCCAGGAGTTCGCCGAGGCGTATCGGCATGCCGAGGGAGGCAAAGAAATCCTCCGTCGCCTTGATGCCGGCCTCAATGCGCTCCTCCTCCGTGCCCGCCGTGATGCCGTAGACCTTCTCCGCAAAGCGGACAAAGCGGGAGGGGTTCGCGTCCTTCACATAGCGCGCCCAGGCCGGAAAAACCGCCGTCAGCGTTGCGCCGTGGGTGTAATCACCGATTGCGGAGAGCGCCATGCCGAGCTGGTGGCAGGACCAGTCGCCGTCGCGGGGCGTATCGCCTTTCGAGCCTATGCCGGTCAGACCGACGTGGGACACGGAGCCGCACCACATGAGCTCGCTCATCGCCTCGTAGTCCTGCGGATTCTTGACCGCAATCGGACCGAAGCGAACCACATCCCGGAGTAAGCCCTCCGCAATCTCATCGCTCAGGTGGTTGCCGAGTATGGGTGTAAAATAGCGCTCCGCCGTGTGCATGAAGATATCCGCCGCGCCCGCGCCGATCTGCCATGCGGGCAGCGTCATCGTGAGCTCCGGATTCAAAATTGCGAATTTCGGGCGGTTAAAGTCGCTCGTAATGCCCCGTTTGGTGGGCTGCGGCAGGGTGTCGTTTGTGAGCACCGCGGAATTGCTGGTCTCGGAACCCGCCGCGGAAATGGTAAGGATCACGCCGATCGGGAGGCTCGCCTCCAACTTTCTTCCGGTCCAGAACTCCCAGATATCGCTGCCGGGTGCCGCCACCGTATGCGCGACGCCCTTCGCCGTGTCGATCACGGAGCCGCCGCCGAGCGCCAGGATAAAGTCCGCCCGAAAGGCTCTCGCCTCCTCTGCCATGCGGCGCGCGGTCGAGACCAGAGGGTTCGGGACCACACCGCCGCTCGAAGCGACCTCTAAGCCGGCCGCCCGCAGGTTGTCTTCGACCCGCGCAAGGAGTCCGCTCTTCTTCGCCGAACTTCCGCCGTAAATCAAGAACACACGCTTGCCGCCGTAGCGCCGCACAAGTTCCGCAGCCCTCGCCTCTTCGCCGCGCCCGAATACGATTTCCGTCGGTGCATAGTAGACAAATTTCTGCATGTTGTCCCTCCTTTTTCTGTTGTGCCGCTTCCCTGCTCTCACTGCGTCCTAAGACTACGGCCCGGTTTCTCTCTATCCGGCTATCCGGCTATCCGGCTTTCTCTTTATCCCGGCTTTTTCTCCCCCGCCCTCTTTCATTTTTAAGGAGGTACTTACGCCTCCTACCGAGTTCGGTTTTTATGATTTTCGTCCTAAGACTACGGCCCGGTCTTCCTGTCCCGGGCCGTTCCGCTGTCGTAATTTTCTTATGCCTTGATGAGCTTCACGAAATTCTTCTTGCCGCGCTTTAAGAGCTTGCCTTCACCGGCAAAGAAATCCGGCTCATAGCTCGTCGCGATGTCCTTCACGCTCTCGCCGTCCATGCTGACGCCGCCCTGCTGGACATTGCGTCTCGCCTCGGAGCGGGAGGCCGCAAGCCCCGCCTTCACAAGCAGACTCAAAATATCCGCCTTGCCCTCGCTAAAATCCGCATCCGAAAGTTCCACGGTCGGGACATTCTCGGAGGCCGCACCGCCGGCAAAGAGCGCCTGTGCGCCCTCACGCGCCTTCTTGGCCTCCTCTTCGCCGTGCACAAGCGTGGTGAGCTCATAGGCGAGGATATCCTTCGCCTCGTTGAGCTTAGCCCCCTCCCAGCGATCCATCTCGTCGATCCTCTCGAGCGGCAGGAAGGTCAGCATGCGAAGGCACTTTAAGACATCCTGATCGCCGACGTTTCTCCAGTACTGGTAGAACGCAAAGGGCGAGGTCTTGTTCGGATCCAGCCAGACCGCACCGCCGACGGTCTTACCCATCTTCTTGCCCTCGGAGTTTAAGAGGAGGGTGATGGTCATGGCGTGCGCATCCTTGCCGAGCTTACGGCGAATGAGCTCCGTGCCCGCGAGCATATTGGACCACTGGTCGTCACCGCCGAACTGCATGTTGCAGTGATAGCGCTGAAAGAGCTCGTAGAAGTCATAGCCCTGCATGAGCATATAGTTGAACTCGAGGAAAGAGAGTCCCTTCTCCATGCGGTTCTTATAGCACTCCGCGCGGAGCATGTTGTTGACCGAGAAATGGGGACCTATGTCGCGGATAAACTCAATGTAATTTAAGTTCCGAAGCCAGTCGGCATTGTTTACCATTCTCGCCTTGCCCTCGCCGAACTCGATGAAGCGGGACATCTGCCGCTTAAAGCTCTCGCAATTGCTGTCAATCTGCTCGATGGTCATCATGCTGCGCATATCGGTTCTGCCGGAGGGATCTCCTATCATACCCGTGCCGCCGCCGACCAGAGCAATCGGCTGATTGCCCGCCATCTGGAGGCGCTTCATGAGGCAGAGCGCCATAAAGTGCCCTACATGCAGACTGTCCGCGGTCGGATCGAATCCGATATAGAAGGTCGCCTTGCCCTCGTTTACGAGGCGGCTCACCTCTTCCTCGTTGGTCACCTGTGCAATCAGCCCGCGGGCTTTGAGCTCATCGTAGCAATTCATCTCTTCTTCTCCTCTTCCAAATACATAGATAGTTTCAGTATACCACGGCGCTTACATTCTCTCAAAGCGCATCATGCCGTTCTCGACTATCATCGCCGTGAGATAGCCGTCCTCTTCGCCGCAACCCGTGTCCAAAGCAATCGCGCCCGTTGGCGGCAACTGAAACCAGGTGCCGTAGCTCGGGTGAAAGTTGCTCTCCGCGCCGCTGCCGTCCAGGTAGGTCGGGCATTCGACGCGGTGATGTCCGAAAACGGTTAGCTTTCCCGCATAGTTGTTCTCCTCAATGCAGCGGTTGCCCCAGAGAAAGGTCTCCTGCTCGTTGTTCCATATGACCTCATCCGTGATGTCCGCGTGCACGGCAATGAAGTCCCCGCACTCATACCAGCTTCGCGTATTGTCCTTTAGCCAGAGCGCTGTCTTTCCCGGAGAGAGCTTTCTCTCCTGCAGGGATTCAAGCGTCTCCTTGCCGCCGTTTTGCTTCCAGAGCAGACTGTTTGCTATCTGCCCCCTTGTGAGGAGGAGGGCGTCGAGAAGCATCTGCTCGTGCTCGCCGCGAATGTATACAAAGCGCTTCTGCATCTGCTCCGCAAGATTGCGGAGGGCAATATAAGTCTCCGCCGGGGAAGTTCCGTAGTCCAGGGCATCCCCGAGTACCACAAGTTCCTCTGTGGCGGGATCGAAATTCAACTCTTCCAGCATGCAGCAGAGCGTCTCCGCCTCGCCGTGGATGTCCGATAGTATGACTGTGCGCATGGCTTCTCCTCATAGACAACTTGCCCCGCCGGGCGGCGGGGCAAGGATGCGCGTCAGAGCGACGCGATATCAATCAGTGTGAGTTCCTCTGCCTTCTGCTCGAGCGCAGTCGCAAGGGCCTCTGCGGTGTCGAGCGCCGTCAAGACATTGACGCCGGTCTCGACCGCGTTTCTGCGAATCTCAAAGCCGTCCTTTTCGCGATCCGCGCCCTCCGGCGGCGTATCGATGACAAGGTCCATCTCGTGACCCAGGATGAGATCCAGAATATTCGGATGCTCCTGCTCGAGCTTTCTCACCTCGAGCGCCTTGATGCCGGCCTCCTTAAGGACCTTCGCCGTACCGCGGGTCGAGAAGATGCGGTAGCCGAGCGCCTCAAAGCGCTTTGCAATCGGCGCAATCTCCGCCTTATCTTCATCGCGAACGGTGATGATCATATTCTTATACTTCGGGAGCTTCACGCCCGCGCCCTGGAAGGCCTTGTAGAGCGCCTCGTTAAAGCTCTTCGCGATGCCGAGGCACTCGCCCGTCGACTTCATCTCGGGTCCTAAGCTAATGTCGGCGCCGCGAATCTTCTCAAACGAGAAGACAGGCATCTTCACCGCAATGTAATCCGCCTCTTTCTGGAGTCCCGGCTCGTAACCGAGCTCGCGCAGACTGTGGCCGCAGATCACGCGGGTTGCGAGCGGAATGATCGGAATGCCCGTGACCTTCGAGATATAGGGAACGGTGCGCGAGGAGCGCGGATTCACCTCGATCACGTACACTTCCTCGCCCTTCGCGATGAACTGAATGTTGATCATGCCCTTTACGTGCAGCGCACGCGCGAGCTTTTCGGAGTAGTCGACAATCTTCTCCTTCACGGTCTCGGAGAGCGACTGCGCCGGGTAAACCGAAATCGAGTCACCGGAGTGAATGCCGGTGCGCTCAATGTGCTGCATGATACCCGGAATCAGGATATCCTTGCCGTCGCAGACCGCATCGACCTCAACCTCAATGCCCTGAATATACTTGTCGACCAGAATCGGGTGCTCCTGTGCATAGCGGTTGATGACACCGATGTACTCGTCGATGTCGTGGTCCGAAATCGCGATGCGCATGCCGGCGCCGCCGAGCACATAGGAGGGACGCACC
Source organism: uncultured Stomatobaculum sp. (assembly GCA_963552595.1). GTDB lineage: Bacteria > Bacillota > Clostridia > Lachnospirales > Lachnospiraceae > Moryella. The sequence goes on from CAUVLB010000016.1 coordinate 5,897, forward strand.
AGCACCGGATAGCCGAGGCCGCGCGCAACCTCCTTCGCCTCCTCCGCGGTAAAGACCGTGCCGCCCGCCGCGCGCGGAATGCCGGTCTCCTGAAGAATCGCATCGAAGCGCTCTCTGTCCTCCGCCGCGTCGACATCCTCCGCCGCCGTACCGAGAATCGGAACGCCCATTTTCATGAGGGCTTCGGTCAGCTTGATTGCGGTCTGTCCGCCGAACTGCACAACCGCGCCGTCCGGCTTCTCAAAGTTCACAATCGCTTCGACATCCTCCGGGGTCAGGGGCTCAAAGTAGAGCTTGTCCGCAATGTCAAAGTCGGTCGAGACCGTCTCCGGGTTGTTGTTGACGATGATGGTCTCATAGCCCTCTTTCCGGAAGGTGAAGGTGCAGTGCACCGAGCAGAAGTCGAACTCGATGCCCTGGCCGATGCGAATCGGGCCGGAGCCGAGCACCAGAACCTTCTTCTTCGGCTTCGTCTCCTCCGCCTCGTTCTCGCCGTCGTAGACGCTGTAGTAGTACGGGGTCTCCGCCGCAAACTCCGCCGCGCAGGTATCGACCATCTTAAAGCCCGGGTAAATCTTAAATTCCGCGCGCTTTGCCTTGACCTCGGCCTCGGTCTTGCCGCTGAGCGCCGCAATCACGTGATCCGGGAACTCAAAGCGCTTCGCATCGCGGAGCAGCTCCTCGGTCAGCGGTCTTCTGCGGAGCTCTGCCTCCATGCGGACCAGGCGGTCCAGCTTATGGATGAACCAGCGATCTATCTTTGTCAGCGCGAAGATATCGTCGTAAGAGAAGCCGCGGCGCAGCGCTTCTGCAATGACCCAGATGCGGCGATCGTCGACCACGCGCAACTCTCTCTGGAGCTCGTCGTCGTCGAGGGAAGCGTAGTCATAGCTCATCAGGCTGTCCACATGCTGCTCGAGCGAGCGTATTGCCTTCATGAGCGCGCCCTCAAAGTTCGTGCAGATGGCCATGACCTCACCGGTCGCTTTCATCTGCGTGCCGAGCGTGTGCTTTGCCGTGATAAATTTATCAAAGGGAAGACGCGGCATCTTGACCACGCAGTAGTCGAGCATGGGCTCGAAGGAAGCGTAGGTCTTCTTGGTCACCGCGTTCTTGATTTCATCCAGGGTGTAGCCGAGCGCAATCTTCGCCGCGACCTTTGCAATCGGGTAGCCGGTCGCCTTTGAAGCGAGCGCCGAGGAACGGCTGACGCGCGGGTTCACCTCAATGACACAGTACTCAAAGCTGTTCGGATTCAACGCGTACTGCACATTGCAGCCGCCGGTGATGCCGAGCTCGGTGATGATGTTGAGCGCGGAGCTGCGGAGCATCTGATATTCCTTGTCGCCGAGGGTCTGGGAGGGCGCAACCACAATCGAGTCGCCCGTGTGCACGCCGACCGGATCTAAGTTCTCCATGTTGCAGACTGTGATCACATTGCCCGCGCCGTCGCGCATGACCTCGTACTCAATCTCCTTCCAGCCCGCAATGCAGCGCTCCACAAGCACCTGTCCCACGCGGGACAGGCGGAGGCCGTTCTGCAGTATCTCAACAAGGGCGCGGCGATCCTCCGCGATGCCGCCGCCGCTGCCGCCGAGCGTATATGCCGGGCGCAACACGACCGGATAGCCGATTTCCTCCGCAAACGCGATGCCGTCTTCGACATTCTCGACGACCTTCGACGCCGCGACCGGCTCGCCGATCTTCTCCATGGTCTCCTTAAAGAGCTCTCTGTCCTCCGCCTTCTTGATGGTCAGCGCCGTGGTGCCGATCAGGCGGACCTTATTCTCCGCAAAAAAGCCTCTCTCCTCGAGCTCCATCGCGAGATTCAGTCCCGCCTGACCGCCGAGGGTCGGGAGCACCGAGTCCGGCTTTTCCTTCAGAATTAAGCGCTCCAGAACCTCAACCGTCAAGGGCTCAATGTAGACATGGTCCGCAATGTCCTTGTCCGTCATGATGGTAGCCGGGTTCGAGTTTAAGAGCACAACCTCAATGCCCTCTTCGCGGAGGGCACGGCAGGCCTGGGTGCCCGCATAGTCAAACTCCGCCGCCTGTCCGATGATGATGGGGCCGGAGCCGATCACCAATACTTTTTTGATTTCCGGATTCTTAGGCATTGCGCACCTCCATCATTTCAAGAAAGCGGTCAAAGAGATACGAGGTATCGTGGGGTCCCGGGCAAGCCTCGGGGTGGAACTGAACCGTCAGGATGTTCTTGCCGCAGTAGGCAAGCCCCTCGTTGGTGCCGTCGTTGACGTTCACAAAGCGCGTCTCCGCGACCTTCGGGTCAAGACTCTTGTCATCGACCGCGTAGCCGTGGTTCTGCGAGGAGATATAGGCTCTTCCGCTGATTAGATCGCGCACCGGGTGATTGCCGCCGCGGTGGCCGTACTTCATCTTATAGGTCTTTGCGCCGGTCGCAAGCGCCATGAGCTGGTGGCCGAGGCAGATTGCGAAAATCGGGAGCTCCGAGTCGTAGAGCTTCTTGATTTCCCGAATGAGTCCCACATTTTCCGCGGGATCTCCGGGGCCGTTCGTGAGAAAGATGCCGTCCGGCTTCTCCGCGAGTATATCCTCGGCGCGCACATCCTGCGGCCACACCGTGAGCTCAACGCCGCGGGCACTGAGTTCCCGGAGCATGTTGCGCTTGATGCCGCAGTCGATGACAGAGACCTTCTTCCCCTTCCCCGGAATCACGTACTTCTCCTTACAACTCACGCGTGCTACGGCGCCGAGTACCCGGTACTCCTTCATGCGACGCAGAGCCTCCTCCCGGTCAAAGTCGGGATTTGTGGTCAGGAAGCCGTTCATGGTGCCGCGCTCCCGAAGAAGCTTCGTCAGTGCGCGTGTGTCGATGCCCTCAATGCCTGGCACATTCTCCGCGACCAGGAACTGCTGCAGGGTCTCGCGGCTCCGGAAATTCGATGAGAGCTCCGCGAGCTCGCGGACTATGAAGGCATCCGGCCATGCGCGCCCCGACTCCATGTCCTCGCGACACACGCCGTAGTTTCCAATCAGCGGATACGTCATTACAACTGCCTGCCCCGCATAGCTCGGGTCCGTCAGCACTTCGAGATAGCCGGTCATGGAGGTGTTGAAGACAATCTCGCTCACCACTTCCTTCACCGCACCTATGCTTCTCCCGGTAAACAGAGTGCCGTCTTCCAGTAAGAGATACGCTTTCATCTGTATTCCTTTCTTCGTTCTGAGCCCAACGCGCCGTTTTCTTCCGACCTACTATAGCAAAAAAGGAGCCCGCTGTCACTCTGAGAAATAGCAACCGGAGAAGACTTCGACCGCCGGGCCCGTCATGCGGAAATGTCCGTTTGCAAGGCGCTCGAGTTGTAAGCTGCCGCCGAGCAGTTCCACCGTAACGCGCTCGGCTGCGAGGCCACGCTCCATCGCCGCAAAGGCAACCGCGGTTGCGCCCGTGCCGCAGGCCAAAGTCTCTCCGCTGCCGCGCTCATAAACCCGCATGTGAAGCTTTTCCGGACTCTCGATATAGAGGAATTCCGAATTCACGCCCTCCGGAAAGCGCGGGTGATGTTCGTAGGCCGGGCCGATTTCGTTGAGATTCAGGTCCCGCAGCGCCTCCAAACTGTCCACCAAGTAGACCGCATGCGGATTTCCCACATTGACCGGCGTCATGCTTGTATTTTTCCCGTCCACCGTAATCGGCTCGACAAGTTCACCGTCGAGTTTCACTTCGCCCATGTCGATGCTGACCTCACGCTCTGAGACCTCCGCCTCACGGAGTCCCGCGCCGGTCTCGACCGCGAAGCGTCTTGTCTTCACCAGACCGTGGTCAAACGCATAGCGCGCCACACAGCGCACGCCGTTTCCGCACATCTTTCCCTCGGAGCCGTCCGCGTTGAACATGCGCATTCGAACCGGCGCAATTTCCGAAGGACAAATTAAAATGAGACAGTCGCCGCCCACCCCG
>CAUVLB010000017.1:0-9826 GCA_963552595.1 uncultured Stomatobaculum sp.
CCCTATGAGAAGGGAAGCGTGGTCAACATGGACGTTGCGTCCAACCCGAACATGAAACTTGTTCTGATGGCTTTTGATGCCGGAACGGGTCTTTCGGAGCACAGTGCGCCGGGCGATGCGCTGATTTTTGCGCTGGAGGGCGAGGTTGAGCTGGTCTATGAGGGAACACCGCACAAGCTTAAGGCGGGCGAGCAGTTCCGCATGGCAAAGGGCGGGCGTCACAGCTTGAAGGCAGAGGGACAGTTTAAGATGACTCTTCTGCTCACGCTGGCATAAAGCGATTTCGAAAACAGGGGCGGAACTCCGGCGGGGGTTCCGCCCCTTGACTTTTTTATCGGCATTCTCTTACTATGGCAATACAGATGGTAATCAGAGATGAATTCAGATACAAATCGGGGGAAAAGAATGAGTCGAAGAAGAGAGTTTCTGGAATATGTTCTTTCCAGTATGCTCGCCATGGTAGGGCAGTCGATTTATATTTTGGCGGATACTTATTTTGTCGCGAGAGGTCTCGGCGCAAACGGACTTGCGGCACTTAATTTGGCGATTCCGATTTACAGCTTTATCAATGCGGTTGGACTGATGCTCGGCATCGGCGGTGCTGCCCGCTTCATCGTGGCGCGTACGGTCGGCGACAAGAAGCGATCCAGGCAAATCTATACGACTTCGGCGGCCTGTGGCCTGCTCGCAGGCTTCGGCTTTGCGCTGCTCGGTATTTTTTTTGTGAATCCGATCACAACTCTGCTCGGAGCAAAAGGGGAAACGTACGAGATGACCAAAACTTACCTTCGCATGGTCATGCTCTTCGCACCGGCATTTATCTCGAATTCCATTTTTTCGGCCTTTGTGAAGAACGACGGCGGACCCAAATTGGCAATGCTCGGCATGCTGGCGGGCAGCTTCTTTAACACCGTTTTTGACTATATTTTCATCTTTCCGATGGGACTCGGAATTTTCGGAGCCGTGCTCGCAACCGTCTTTTCGCCGATTATGGGTATTGCGGTGCTCTCCCTGCATCTCATACGAAAGAAGAGCAGCTTTTATCCGGTCAAGGGAGGCTTCCTCTTGACGGAATTGAAGCGAGTGCTTTCGCTCGGCCTTTCTTCGCTGATCAGTGAGATTACCAACGGCATGGTGATGATCGTATTTAACATTGTCATCTTAAAGCTCGCGGGCAATGCGGGCGTTGCGGCTTACGGTGTCCTTGCAAATATCATCCTCGTTGTGATGGCGGTGTACAACGGCATTGCGCAGGGTGTTCAGCCGCTCTTCGGGCGTTTCTTTGCGACCAACGATCGCGAGAAGCTTCGCCTCAGCTATCGCGACGCGCTGATTGCCGTGGGACTGTCCTCTGCCCTCTTCTATTTTGTGACCATGGGCTTTCCGGCTCAAATCACGGTGCTCTTTAACAACGAAAACAATGCGGAGATGCAACGGCTTGCCGTGGAAGGTTTCCGACTTTACTTTTCAAGCTGCTTTTTCCTCGGCTTTAACCTGCTGACCATCATGTACTTTGTTTCGACCGCGCAGGACAAGCAGTCGCAGATCTTATCTCTGCTCCGCGGCATTGTGCTGGTACTGCCGTTTTTGCTCGCGTTTTCGACCTTATTCGGCATGACGGGCGTTTGGCTTGCAATGCCGGTATCGGAACTCGTGGTCACCTTGCTCGGCATCAAAATGTTGACGACAAATAAGAAGAACGCATAAGCGCATACCTGTAAATCCGGAGCCACGTGATTAGCTTTTGGGCGATACCGTGCGAAGAGAAGCGAGAACAGGATTCCGAGGGCGGGGGGGGTGTGAAAGCGGGAAGCCGAAGTGCCGGAATACGGCGATGCGTGCAAGTGCTCGGATTAGACGCGGAAACGCCGCAGTAAAAAACGAGAAGGGAATTAAATCAGCGCATCGGAATCATGTCTCTGAAGCGTTGATTTCGAAGCGAAGTCGAATCCAAGGGTTATTCGTTTTTAAAAAGTAAGTAAAGTGACGGCCGGCGGAGATTTAAAGCGGAATTCACGAAAAATTCATGGTATTTTTAGGGGAATCGTAGCAAAATAAGAGCAGTAAACAACAAGAGGAAATCAGGATGGAAGAGATGAAAGAGGGCATCGTGCGCTACGAGACAGAAACGGTATTTACGGAAGACGCGGTGCGGGGCTTATTTCGCGCACAATTTCTTTTGTTCGAACAGCTGCGTATTTGGAGTCGGGTGTTGGTCGGAGCCGCGCTCACGGGTTTTGGTTTCAGCCCGGTGCTCGGGACGCCGCAGCGTGTTCTCTGCATTGCCGCGGGTGTCTGGCTGCTGATCGGTTGGAATACCGTCGCAAAGGCGCGGGCGGATGCAGTCTTAAAACAGCGCGGGGAGTCCGAGGGGCGGGTCATTTACCGCTTTGCGGACGAGGAGATTCAAATTGAGGACAGCGGCTCATGGCACTATGACGAGCTCATGAAGCTCGCGCAGGACGAGCAGCGCTACTATCTGTTCCGCAACCCGCAGACGGCAATCGTCGTCGATATGGAGGCACTGGAGCCGGCGGATGCGTTGGGCTTTGCGGACTGGATTGAGACGAAGAGCGGAAAGAAAATTCGGAATCTCGGTGCGGGCTTTTCGCTGTTCTGGACCCGGAAGAAAAAGTTATCTTGAGAAAGGAAATAGATATGGATTTTTTGGAGCTTGCGCGTGCGCGCTATTCCTGCAGAAAGTTGACGAACGGGTCTGTGCCGGCGGAGAAACTGGAGCGTATTTTAGAGGCGGCCAGAGTGGCGCCGACCGCAAAGAATTTACAGCCCTATCGCCTCTTTTTACTGGAGAGCCCGGAGGCGCTGGCAAAGGTTCACGAGATTACGCCCTGTATCTTCGGCGCGGACTGCTTTCTGATGGTGGCGGCTGTTCCGAGCGAGGGCTGGGTGCGGGAGTACGATCAAAAGAATTTCGCGGAGCTTGACGCGAGCATCGTGGCGACACATATCATGCTGGCGATTGAGGCGGAGGGGCTCGGCTCCACCTGGGTGGGGCATTTTAACGCACCCCGCGCGAAGGAACTCTTCCCCGAGATGGCGCAGTACGAACTGATTGCGCTCTTCCCGATCGGAGAAAAGGCAGCGGAGGCGCACCCGGCGCATCTCCACGAGAAGCGCGCCCCGCTTTCGGAGCGTTTGGAGCGGCTCTGAGATGCGGGAGCAGGCGACTTTTGCCCTTGCCCAGATGACGGTGGCGGAGCAAGCAGAACGTAATTTAAAAAAGATGGAGGAGCAGATACGGGAGGCACGGGAGCGTTTTCGTGCGGAGCTCATCCTCTTTCCGGAGACCTGTATGGCAGAGTTTTCGCGCGGCATGACCAAAGAGGATCGCCATGCCCTCGCCGAGACAAGGGACGGTGCCTTTGTTCGCGCCGTCCGTGAACTCGCGGCGCGCTACGAAATCTGGACGGTCTTTGGTTTTTATGAGAGAGCGGAAACGCCGGACAGTGAAAACCGCAGTTACAACAGTGTGCTCGTTTTGGACGATACGGGTGAGATTCGCGCGCATTACAGAAAGACCCATCTCTACGATGCCTTCGGCTACCGGGAGTCGGACGACTACCTGCGCGGCGACCGTCTGTTTGCGCCGATTGAGACGCCGTTCGGAAAGCTGGGGCTCTTTGTTTGCTACGAACTCCGTTTTCCGGAGGTCGCGCGGGCGGCGCGGGCGTCGGGCGCCGAGATTTTACTCATGCCCTCCGCTTGGGTGAAAGGCGATTTAAAGAGCGAGCACTTTAGCACCCTGCTCAAGGCGCGTGCCGTTGAGAATACCTGCTACTTGCTCGCGGCAAACCAGTACAGCAAAATCCGCATGGGTGAGAGTGCGGCCGTAGATCCTATGGGCGTTGTAATCGCGAATGCCGGTGAGGGAGAACGCGTGGTTCCGGTCTATCTGGAAGCGGCGAGATTGCGCGAAGTTCGGAAGAAGCTCCCGAGCTTTGAGGACAGACGGGAAGAGCTTTATTGAGAAATACAACGGAAGTGAGGACAGAGCAATGACAATATGGGAAGCAATGGAAGAACGACACACTGTGCGACATTTTACGGATGAGGCGGTGGATGAAGAGGCGCTCTCTGCGCTCACGGCGCGGATTGATGCGCTGAACGTGCAGTTCGGTCTTGACCTTAGCCTGCATGTTGACGAGGAGTTACAGCTCTGGCCCGGTATGACCCTGTTTTTTTCGAGCGGTGTCAACAACTTCATTGCGCTCGCGGGTCCTCACGGAGCTGAGGGTGCGGAGCTGGTGGGGTACTGCGGTGCCGATTTACTCTTGCTCGCACAGCAGCTGGGAGTCAATACCTGGTGGATCGGCGGCACCTATAATATGAAGAAGGCAGGTGAGGGCACGCAGGGCGAGCTCTACGGTGTCATTGCCTTCGGCTACGGTAGCGAGGAGGGAAAGCCCCACCGCTCCAAAGACGCGGCGCGTGTGAGCCGCTACGAGGGCAAGGCGCCTGTCTGGTTTGAGAAGGGCGTCGAAGCTGCACTGCTTGCGCCGACCGCCATGGATAAGCAGGCCTTTATGATTACGGGCAAGGGCGACGAGGTGCAGATCGGCTATAAGTCCGGTGCCTTTTCCGAGGTGGATCGCGGCATTATCAAGTACTTCTTTGAGCAGGGGGCGGGCAAGGAGAATTTCCGCTTTGTGCCCGGCGGCAAGTGAGAAGACACTTAATGGGGTCGATTGCAAATTCGCGCAGCGATGCGCTTTTACGACGGAGGTGGATATGAAGAGAGAACGACGTATGCGACTGTGCGCTGCCGCGCTCTCGCTCTGCATGGTGGCGGGAATGGCGCAGCCTGCGATGGCGGGTGTTGTCAAAAAGGGAGCAGCACATGTGAGCGGCGGAAGCGAGAGCGGCGCGGCGACAACGGGAACGGCGACCGCAACGCAGACGGAGTTTTATTTTTCCGGTCAGGAGATGTATACCTACCAGCGCATGGAAGCGGATATTCAGCTTTTGAAGGCGAGATACGAGGGGGTTACGGTTGACTCCATCGGAACCACGGTGGACGGCAGAAACATGTACCGCATTGTGATCGGAAATCCGAATGCGGATAAGAAGATGCTGGTGCTCGCGTCGATTCACGCGCGCGAGTACATTACGACGCCCTTGGTCATGCGACAGATACAGGAGATGCTGGACCGCAAGGCAAACGGAGAGACAGCTCTGAATGAGGTCTGCATCCAGTTCGTGCCGATGGCAAACCCGGACGGCGTTGAGATTTCCCAGCGCGCGTTGAACGGGCTCGATAAGGACAGTTCCAAGCAGAGCGTGCGGCGCATCATCGAGAGCTGGTCCGACTGGGGGCTGCTTGAAAATCAGGACAAGTACAACTGGTACCTGAACAAGTGGAAGAACAATGTAAACGGCGTCGACCTAAACCATAATTTCCCGACGCAGGGTTGGGCGAAGTTAAACGATAACCGAGGCAAGGCATCCTCCGAGTTCTACAAGGGACCGTCGGCGGCCTCGGAGCCTGAGACCCAGGCCATCATTAAGCTGGTCAATGAGCAGAAGTTCAGCCAGGTACTGAACTACCACGCACAGGGGCAGATCATTTACTGGTCGCAGATGCATGCGGCCAAGGAAGTCCTCGAGAAGGACAAGGCGATGGGACTGATTGCGGCGCGTCGCACCGGCTATGCGCTGGTGGATCCGGCGGCCGACGGCTCCCGTTACGGTGCGGGTTTTAAGGATTGGCTCGACTGGGAGAAGGGTATCCCGAACATCACCCTCGAGGTAGGCCTCGGCGTTTCGCCGGTGCCGGAGACCCAGATTGAGAAGATTTGGCAGCAGAACAAGGGGCTGCTTCCGGAGCTTGTGAACTTCCTGATCGGACGCAGCGGCGAGGGCATTTCGAGCGGCGGCGCGACGAGTGCATCCAAGGCAAGCGATGCGGCGCAGGACAGCGGCGTGCGCTACGTTTCGCCAAAGGGCAGCGGAGACGCGGACGAGAGCTTAACGCCGCCCGGCGTCGAGTGATATCGGAAAGATAAATGACGTATCACAGCGAAAAGACACCCCGTTTTCCGAGCAGTTCTGATACACTGTTCGGGAAACCAGGGTGCCTTTTTTCGCGCTTGTCTCTTTAGGACAAAGCGTTATAATAAAGAAGCACGAAAAAAAGAAGACAGGACGGGGTTTTTATGGAAAAATTGCGGAAAATGCTCGGGGGAATGGAGTACAAGGAAAAGTTAATCGGTCTCCTGCAAATTATTATCGGTAATGTGGGCTATGCGCTGGTCGTACAGCTTTTTATTTTGCCCATGGATCTCCTCACCAGCGGAACCACGGGTATTTCCCTCGTGTTACACAAGATTACGGGACTTCCGGTGCCGCCGCTCCTGCTCGCACTGAACATATTTACTTTGTTGCTCGGCTTTATTTTCATCGGCAAGGGCTTCGGTATGTCGACGATACTCAGTTCCTTCATCAGCCCGATTGCGCTGGAGTTCTGGAGCCACGCACTGAAGGGTGTGGTGCTCACCCAGGATCTCATGCTGAATGCCGTTTTTGCGGGCCTTGGCACCGGCCTTACACTCGGCATTGTGCTCCGCGCGGGTTCATCGACCGGCGGTATGGATGTAATCCCGATTATGGCAAAGAAGTATCTGAGCCTGCCGCTCGGCGCAGGTTTCATCATCACGGATATGATTACGCTGCTCTCGCAGGGACTTCTCTTCTCCTGGGAGCGCGTGCTCTTCGGTCTGATTTGTGTCATTGTGACTTCCATCTCGATCGATAAGATGACGCTGATCGGAACCACGCGCACCGAAGTCAAGATTATCAGTGAGAAGCCGGAGGAAGTGAAGAACGCCATACTCAGGGAGATGGGACGCGGCGTGACCATGCTGCATGCGGACCGCGGATACACGAAGCGGCCCACCCAGGTGGTGCTCTCGGTCATCTACAACCGCGAGCTGCCGCAGATTATTCGCATTGCGCATGAGATTGATCCGGCCTGCTTCCTGATTGTCGGACGTATTTCGGAAGTGCACGGTGAGGGCTTTAGCCGCGGGGTAAAGGCATGATTTTTTCTGTCATCGGTTTTATGGACGTGCTCGGCACCATAGCGTTTGCGATTTCGGGCGCGCTGGTCGGTGTCAAGCGGGATATGGACATTTTCGGCGTCAACATCCTCGCGGTCATCACAGCCTGCGGCGGCGGTATGACGCGTGACGTGGTCATCGGCAAGGAGCCGCCGGTCATGTTTGTGAACCCGATTTATGTGTTGATTGCGGTCATCACGGCGAACATCGTTTTCTTGTACCTCTACTCGAATCGCCGCCTGCCGGGCTCCAAGAAGACCTTAAACGCACTCTTCTTCTGGTGCGACACCCTGGGGCTCGCGGCCTTCACGGTGGACGGTGTGTTCGCGGGCATCAACCTCGGCATGGATCGCCTTTTCCTCTGCACCTTCCTCGGGACGGTGACGGGAGTCGGCGGCGGTGCGATTCGCGATATTTTTGCAAACCAGATGCCGGAGATTTTCCAAAAAAACATTTACGCGATGGCCTGTGTTCCGGGTGCCATTTTGACGGTTTTGGTCTGGAGACATCTCGGTTCGGAAAATACGGCGGCCCTGATCGGCACTGTATGCGTGATTCTCGTGCGCTGTGTGGCGGTGCATTTCAATTGGAATTTGCCGCGCGTACCGAGACAGGAAGCACAATCCTAACGCAAATAAAAAAGACCCCCGCGGGGGTCTTTTTGCTTGCGTTCAATCCTTGCTGACACAAATGCTGCCGGTTCTCTGGATTTCCAGAATGCCGTAGTTGCGAACGAGTTCAATGAAGTTCAGAATGGCCTCGGGTTCGGCGGTCAGCTGAATGACCATGGTCTTCTGCGAGAAGTGAACCACCTTGGCATCGGTCACGGAGCAGAGCTCGATGATGGAGGCGCGGGTGCTCACGGAGTGCGCGACCTTGATTAACATCATCTCTTTTAGGATGGAGCCGTGCTCTTCGAGGCGACGTACTTTGATGACGTCAATCTTCTTGTTGAGATGTTTCTCGACCTGGTCCAGAGTGCGGCTGTCGCCGCTCGAAACAATGGTCATACTGGAGACATCGTGCTGTTCGGTCTCGCCGACTGCGAGGCTGTCGATGTTAAAGCCGCGGCGCGCAAAGAGACCCGCAATTTGCGAGAGCACGCCGTCACGGTTCTCGACCAGCACAGAAAAAATTCCTTTCATAGCGCTCCTCCTCACTGGGTGTTATTTTCGCTGTCCACTTCGCAGACCATGAGTGCGGCGCTGTCACAGGCGAGGAAGGCATCCAGCGCGGCGCCGAGTGTATCATTGCTCGCACAGTGGAAGTAAGCCATGTCGTAGGCGGCCGCAATGTTCTCGTAGCGGGGATAGTCAAAGAGTTCAACGCCCTCGTAGCGGCGCTCATAGTTCTTTGCCTGGTATTCCCGAACCAGCCCGAGGAAGCGATTTTTCATGATCAAAATTTTGACCGGGAGTTTTTGTACCGCAATGGTGCCGAGCTCATACATGGACATCTGGAAGGAGCCGTCACCGCAGACTGCGACGACCTGGCGCTCCGGCGCGGCAAACTTTGCGCCTATGGCCGCGGGGATCGAGTAGCCCATGGTACCCATGCCGCCGCTCGTCAGAAAACGGCCGCGCTTCATCACATAGTTGTCGGCGGACCAGAGCTGGTTCTGACCGACATCGGCGACATAGACGGCGTCCTCTTCCATTTTTTCGGAGAGCAGCTTAACCAGTTCCACCGGGTTCACGAGCCTGTCACTGAAGCGGCGCAAGTCCACGGTACTGTGCTTCTTCTCCTCGAGTTCCTTGAGCCACGCGCTCGTATCAATCGAGATGGGCGCCTCGGCGAGGGCAGAGAAGACAGTTTTCACATCGCCGACCAGCGGGATTGTGGGGCCTAAGTTTTTGCCGATCTCCGCGGTGTCAATGTCAATGTGGATGATGTTGACGCGCTGCTCTAAGTTTTCCGGCCTGGGCACGGCGCGGTCCGCGATGCGCGCGCCGACAATAATCAGGAGATCGCTCGCTGCGACCGCACGGTTGGAATAGGGTTTGCCGTTGTTGCCGAGCATGCCGAAATAGAGCGGGTGATTTTTCGGAAGCACGCCTATGCCCATCATGGTATGGACCAGCGGGACCTGATACTTCTCACAGAAGGCGCGGACTTCCGCCTCGCCCTGCCCGAGTATGACACCGCCGCCGGCACAGACCAAGGGCTTCTTTGCCTTCTGAATCGCAGCGATTACGCGGGACAGCTGCAGACTGTTGCCCTTGACACTCGGCTTATAGCCGCGCATGTTGAGGCTATCCGGATAGACAAAGTTCTTCTTGAGGAGCTGCTGCTGAACATCGATCGGGATATCGATGAGTACCGGCCCCTTGCGGCCGGAGTCTGCGATGTAAAAGGCCTCTTTGAAGATATGCGGAAGCTCATCCGCGCTTCGAACCAGATAGGAATATTTGACAAAAGACTCGGTTGCACCGCGCATATCCGCTTCCTGAAAGACATCGCGCCCAAGGAGGGAGGAATTGACCTGCCCCGTGAGGGCAATGAGCGGAATGGAGTCCGCATAGGCGGTCGCGAGCGCCGTGATTAAATTGGTTGCGCCGGGGCCCGAAGAGCTCACACAGACCGCGGGGCGGCCGGTGATGCGTGCGTAGCCGCTCGCCGCGTGCCCCGCTGCCTGCTCCTGGCGTACCAGTATATGTTCTATCGATGCGTCTTGGTTCAGCGCATCCAAAAAGGGTGAAATTGCAACACCGGGGTAACCGAAGATGCGGGTAATACCTTCCGCAGCCAGG
>CAUVLB010000018.1:0-9586 GCA_963552595.1 uncultured Stomatobaculum sp.
TGCGCCGACTTCCTGCCCCATGAGAATGCCGTCGCCGAGCGCGCCCTTGGCATTGGTGGTCATGAAACCTTCGAGTTCCGGACGATACTTGGTGACCATCTCAAGGTTTGCGCCGAAGCCGCCGCTCGCAAGGATGACAGCCTTAGCGTTCACAGTGACCTTCTCGCCGGTCGGGCCTTCGGCCTCGACACCGACAACATTTCCGTTTTCATCGACCAGGAGCTTCTTCGCTCTGGTTTCGAGTCGAAGCTCCGCACCGAGCTTCTTCGCATTCTCTTCGAGAATCGGGAGCATGAAGGTTCCGACCGAGACGGTCTTGCCCTCTGCATTCACCGGGCGGTGAATGCGCTTTACGGAAGCGCCGCCGAAGCTCGAGACAGAGGGCAGCGGAGCCCCGACGCTCTCAAGCCACTGAATCGCATCCGCCGAATTGGAAGCGAGCGCGTGTACAAGCTCCGGATTATTGATGCCCTTGCCGCCTATCATGGTGTCCAGTTCAAAGAGCTCCACCGAGTCAAAGTAGCCGCTCGGTGCCGCCTGATAAGCAGCCCACTGCTCGCGAACGGTAGCCGCGAGTGCGGAAATCGCCGCATGGTCTGCGTATTTTTCTTCCGCGGTCTTCAGGGTTTTTTCGACACCTGCAGCCTCGTCAAAGCTGTTTTTATCCTGTTCCGCTGTCTTGCCCGCATTCATGCCGCCGGTCGAGCGAATCGAGTTACCGCCCGCCATGCCTTGGCTCTCAAGGATTACAATCTTCTTGCCCGCATTAGCCGCTTCGATTGCTGCGGTCATACCGGCACCGCCGCCGCCGACAATGACGATGTCGGTGTCGATGGTCTCATCCGGACGCTTCTCCTTGACCTCATGCACCGCAACCGAGAAGGGGGCGGAATCAATGCCGCCGTTTTCGAGCGCTGCCTTCACCGCATCGTGAATGGCATTGCTTGTGAGGGTTGCGCCGGAGACGGCGTCAATCTCGTAGCTCTGGTTCTTAAAGATCTTCTCCGGGAGCTCCGCAATTGCGACAGTGCCTATGCCTTCGGTCTCGGAGTGGTTTAAGACCTTGACGGAGTAAATTTTCTCCGGCGTCGCAATGACTTCGACCTCAACCGGCCCGTTCATACCCTGCGCGGATGCGGTCGAGGTGACTGCATTGCTCGGGATGTCCTTTTTTGCGACGCCGCCCTTATGCGCAGTGGTCTGCATGAGGTGCTGCATCAGGAAAATCGGAAGTATAATGCCGATCAAAATCAGGAGATACGGCAAAAAGCTTCGTCTATGTTTCATGTGGTATCCTCCCCCTACTGTTATTTTTTTATCATATCATAAGAGAGGCGCTCTGAACATGTGAAAACAGCGCGGATTTTTGCTAAAATGAAAGCAAAACAGACGGATAGCTTGTGCGAAGAAGTGAATGTACGGCGTAAGGGCAGGAGCGCTACAGCGAGATTGTAAAAGCCCGATAACAAGACAGAAAACGTGTAGACGCAGTATGAACAGAGTAGGAAGATAAGCATGGAAACGAATCGGACGGAGAGAAAACAGGAAAACAAAAAACAGCGCCTGCTCTGGCTGGACTGCTGGCGCGGCTTTGCGGTCCTCAATATGTGTCTCTACCACGGTCTCTGGGACCTGGTATATTATTTTGAGATTCCGGGCTTTGACTGGTACAGCGGTCTGCCCGGCTATGTCTGGCAGCAGAGCATCTGCTGGAGTTTTATTTTTCTGTCGGGCTATAGCTACGCGCTCGGGAAGAACAAGTTCCGGCGGGGCGCGACGATTTTGTTTGCGGGTGCGCTCATCGAGGCGGTCGCGGGCGCCTTCGGGCAGGAAATCCACTACGGGATTCTGAGTTTTCTTGGGCTCTGGCAGTTGTTGCTCACCCTGCCGGAGGATTGGCTTTCGCGCGAGATGCGCCTCCGCTCCTGGTGCCGGATTGGTCCCCTCGGCGCTGCGCTTTGTCTCGGCCTGTTTTTCCTGTGCCGCAATGTGAATCAGGGAAACCTCGGCTTTGAGAGCCTTAAGCTTATCACGCTGCCGGAAGCCCTGTACCGCAGTCGTTTGACGGCCTGCCTCGGCTTTCCGCCGGCCGATTTCTTTTCACTCGACTATTTTTCACTGCTGCCCTGGGGCTTTTTGTTTCTTGCGGGCTACTTTCTCTCACAGTATAGGGCAGAACAGCGGCGCGATGCGGCGGATGCGGCAAAATACTATACAGTGCGCGGCATGAACGGCGGTTTCGGGGGCATTGCGCCCGCGGAAGAGGGCGGCACGCTCGGGGAGATTCTGCTTCGGCGGCTTTTCGGGAAGTCGCTCTTTCGCCGGAGAGGGCGGTTGCTCGCCTGGGTCGGCAGACACGCGTTGCCGATTTACCTCCTGCATCAGCCGATCTGGATGGCAATCTTTGAAATTGCAATCCGCCTGCGGCGCTGAATGCCGCCGCTTTGCTTAGACGAACACAAAGTGCTTTAGCAGGACGAGAGCGGTGAGGTGCAGCGGGTAGTAGAGATAAAAAAACCACTGTGAGACGCCTGCGGCGCGCGAAGAAGCGCCCGCGGGCGTTTCTTGCTGCGGTGCTTCGGCGCGCGGGTCCGGGCGCGTAAAAGCGGGTTCCGCCGGGTAGGCGATGAGGAGTGCGAGAAGCGGTCCCGCGTTCACGGAGAACAGGCGGAAACAGAATAACGGGAGCGGCTCCTGTAAGGCGAATCCGGTTATGACAGCGTCGATCGAGAGGCCGAGCATCGCAAAGAGAAAGCCGTAGCGCTTCTTTTCGCGGACACCGCGCGCGGCGAGAAAGAGGAGCACCATGGCGGGCGCAAATGCGGACCAGTCCGAGAATAAGGTGCAGACAAAAAAGAGGAGAGCGAGGAGCGGCGTCCGGTACGGACTTCCTTTCATTTCCTCGGCGACTGTCAGAAGCAGCAGACAAAAGGTGAGCGAAAAGAGCATGTTCAGCTGAAACGGAATGCGAAACGCGAGCCAAAACGGGAGCTGCGAGAGGAGAGCCGTGACGGCGAGGCGTTTTAGATACCGGCGCCGCGAGCGGGTGTAGAAGTAGCCGTCCACAAGGTACATGCACATGACGGGCGCGGTAAAGTAGCCGAGTCCCGTCAGGAACATGGCGAGCGGGC
The DNA here is from genome assembly GCA_963552595.1 of uncultured Stomatobaculum sp. Classification (GTDB taxonomy): domain Bacteria; phylum Bacillota; class Clostridia; order Lachnospirales; family Lachnospiraceae; genus Moryella. The sequence goes on from CAUVLB010000018.1 coordinate 3,132, forward strand.
TGCTACCCGGCAAAAAAATGTGGGCAAAGTGGTTGCCGGTCATCAGTAAGATTGCGAGTAACTTTGTGAAAGCACGTCGTTTCGAAGACATGGGAGCCCCCTATCTGCAGAGTCAAAGATTTTGAAGTGTAATTATCGGCATTATGAATTTTATCATAATACGGGGATACGGAGATGGCAAATCCGTAGCACGTCCCTCGCACTTGCTTGTCTCAGTCCGCTCCGCCATGCTATACTTTTGAATGAAAGTTTGACTTAGATTCGCGCCTTCGGCGCAGAGAAGTGAAGGTAAAAAGAATGAAAGCAAGGGTCATTTACTGTACCAAAACCGGCAGCACCGAGAAGATAGCAAAGCGCATTGCCAAGGATTTTGCCTGCCCGTTGCTCAAGGTAGAAGCAGATGTGGTCTACGGCGGCTTTTTCTCCGCCTGCGCGCGTGTGCTCTCGGATCGTCTCCAAAAGACACTTCCGAAGTCGGTGACGGACACGCCGGATGTTGCGGACTGCGACACCCTGTTCCTCGGCTTCCCGATTTGGTACGACGATATGCCGGATTACTTTAAGGAGTTTCTCGGCAGGCTCGATGCGGACGGCAAGCGTCTCATTCCGTTTGCAACCTCCGGTCGCTCCGATATGAGCCTGGCCGTTGAGAGTCTGCGCTCTCTTTTCCCGAATTCCGAAATCTGCAATCCCTTCCACTACGGTGTTTTTCAGAGAGATGAATACCTGCTCTGGAAGGATGAGGTAGAGGAGGATGCGGCGTTTGAGGATACGATTCATTGAGAATCGTATTCCTCAGTATGGCCCCGGAGTTCTTTGAAAGCTATCTTGCATCCCATGCCGTGCAGCTTGCAAGGAAGCAGGGGCATAGCATAGAGGTTGCAGATCTCCGGGATTTTGCGGACGGGAGTTTTCGGCAAATCAGCGATTCCCCCTTCGGGGGCGGAAGAGGGCTGGTTCTCCGGGCGCTCCCTGTTTTTCGTGCGGTTGAGGCGCTGACCGGCCGACGCTTACAGGAGAATCCGGGGCAGCCCGGCGGGGTAAACGGTGTGCTAATCGCCGCACTTGCGCCGGCAGGTAACTCCTTTGTTCAGCGGGATGCACATCGCTATGCGGCGCTCAATACGCTGGTCTTGCTCTGCGGCCGCTTTGAGGGCATAGACGAGAGGGCGCTCCGTGCGGTGGATGAGCGCATATCTGTCGGGGATTATATTCTGACCGGCGGTGAGATTCCTGCGATGGCGGTCGCGGATGCGGTACTTCGCCTCTTGCCGGGGGTTTTAAAAGAGGGGAGCGCGGAAGAGGAGTCCTTTGAGAACGGACTCCTCGAGTATCCGCAGTACACGCAGCCGGCGGAGCTCTTCGGACAGACGGTTCCCGAGGTTCTTAGGAGCGGCGATCACGAGAAAGTGGCGGCCTGGCGCAGGGAAGAGGCCTATCTTGCGACGCTGCGATTTCGCCCCGACTTGCTGGAAAAGATTGACCGTAATTCAAAAAAGCGTTAAGATTAAACAGTATGACCATCGAGAAACTTCGCTTTTCTTCGCCTCGTGAGCGAATGCTCACGGGGCGTTTTTTGGAGAAGGCTTCTCAAGACGAAACACAATAGGGGAGGATTTACAATGATGAAGAGAAAAATGGCAGCGGCAGCGCTCCTTGGTTTCATGGCTTTGGCTCTCGCAGGCTGCGGCAAGAAGGGCGAGGAAAAGAGCGCAAACAGCAATGCGAAGGTCTACAAGGTCGGCATTCTCCAGTTCATGGATCACCCATCCTTAAACCAGATTGAAGAGAACATCGAGAAGGAGTTTGATGCACTCTCGAACGACGAAGTTCGCTATGAGTACAAGCCCTATACACTGAACGGACAGGGCGATTCCGCAACGCTGAACCAGATGGCAGCAAAGCTCCTCGATGACAAGGTCGACGTGATTATTCCGCTTGCGACGCCGGCGGCAGAGATTGTGCAGTCCACAATTGAGGGCAATTCCGAGACGCCGGTTGTATTCTCTGCGGTTTCCGATCCGGTCGGCGCAAAGCTTGTTGAGGATTTGAACGCGCCGGGCGGCAACATCACGGGTACCTCGGACAGCTTGAACACGAATGCAATCATGGAGCTGATTCTCGCGACGAACCCGGACACCAAGTATGTGGGTCTCCTGTACTCCAAGAGTCAGGACAGCTCCGAGAAGCCGATTGAGGACGCAAAGGCTTTCCTCGATGCGCACGGCATCCGTTACATTGAGAAGACCGGCACGACGACGGATGAAATCAACGTGGCTGTCGATGCGCTGATTGCGGAGAAGGTCGATGCAATCTTCACCCCGACCGACAACACGGTGCAGAACGCAGAGCTTTCCTTCTATGAGAAGCTGATCACGGCGAAGATTCCGCACTTTGGCGGCGCGGATTCCTTTGCGCTGAACGGTGCGTTTGTGGGCTACGGTGTCGACTACTCTCAGCTCGGCAAGGAGACCGCAGATCTCGCGGCAAAGGTTCTCAAAGAGGGCAGCGCCGGAAACGTGCCGGTCATGGTCTTTGACAACGGCATTGCGACTGTCAACACCGAGACCGCGAAGGCACTCGGCTACGATCTTGAGACCCTGAAGAAGGAGTTTGCGCCGTACAGCACGGCGGTCAATGAGATCACGACCAAGAAAGAGTTTGACAAGAACTAAGGAGGCGCTGTGGGTAGTTTTTTGACGCCGGTCATGGTGCGGACAGCGCTGGATGTCGGTTTAATTTATGCGATTGTCGCGCTGTCTTTATTTATCAGTTTCAGCATCCTGAATATTTGCGACCTCTCGACGGACGGCTGCTTCACCCTGGGCTGCGCCGTTGCGGCAGTCGTGACCATGGCGGGGCACCCGCTGCTCGCAATTCCCGCTGCTATGGCGGCGGGAGTGCTCTCGGGTTCCGTGACGGCACTCTTACAGACAAAACTCGGGGTCCCCAGTATACTTGCGGGTATTATCGTGAACACGGGGCTCTATACTGTGAACCTGGGTGTCATGGGCTTTTCTTCGAATATTTCCATCTTCGGGACGGACACGATATTTTCGCTCTGGGGCAAGCTCTTTGAGAACACCCCGCTCCGGGAGTGGTCAAGAAGCATACTCTTGCTGCTTTTGATTGTGTTGATTTGTCTTCTGCTCAACTGGTTCTTAAAGACCCGAATCGGTCTCTCGATTCGGGCGACCGGTGACAGCATGGACATGGTGCGGGCTTCTTCGATTGATCCCTCGTTTATGATTATCGTGGGACTCTGCTGCTCCAACGCGCTGACGGGACTCGCGGGCGCACTGTTCGCGAACTACAATAAATCCGCGGACATCAACCTCGGCACCGGCATGGTCACGATTGCGCTTGCGGCGCTGATTATCGGTGAGACCCTCTTCGGAAAGCGGCGCATGCCCTTCCGCATCGCGGGTGTGGTGATCGGTTCCTGCCTCTACCGCTTCATGATTTCGATTGCGCTTCGCCTGAATGCTCCGACCGAGGCGTTTAAGCTGGTTTCCGCTCTCATTGTCGCGATTGCGATTGCGGCACCTGAGGCAAAGCGCGCCCTTGCCCTGCACCGCAGAAAGCAGGCGGCCATGCGGCGGCGGAAGGAGAAAGGAGGCAGCGCATGCTGAAAGCGGTACAGTTAAAAAAGACCTTCAATGAAGGCACGGTCAACGAGAAGCTCGCGCTGCAGGACCTCTCGCTGACCTTGCCGGACGGCGATTTCGCGGCAATTGTCGGCTCCAACGGTGCGGGAAAGTCCACCTTTTTCAACGCGATTGCGGGTAGCTTCTATGTGGATGAAGGCTCGCTTTACCTTGACGATTTGGACATCACCTTCATGCCGGAGCACAAGCGGAGCCGCATGATAGGGCGGCTGTTTCAGGATCCGCTGCTCGGCACCGCGCCGCACATGACCATTGAGGAAAATCTGACCATCGCGTATCTGCGTGCTTCGGGGCACACAAGTGCCTTTAGCCGCAGCGCGGAGAAGGAGCGCCGCTTCTTTCGGGAGCAACTCCGCGAGCTCGATATGGGACTTGAGGACCGCATGGAGCAGCCGGTCGGTTTGCTCTCGGGCGGACAGCGCCAGGCGCTGACTCTCCTCATGGCCACGGTCGTGACACCGAAGCTTCTATTGCTCGATGAGCACACGGCGGCTTTGGATCCGCAGACCGCGGCAAAGGTGCTTGCGCTGACCGCGCGCATCGTGCGGGATAGAAACATCAGCTGCCTCATGGTCACACACAACATGCATCAGGCATTGGAACTCGGCAACCGCACGCTCATGATGGACGGCGGACGCATTGTCTTCGATGTGGCGGGCGAAGAGAGAGCCGCGATGACGGTGAAGGATCTGCTCGACCGCTTTAAACAGGGCGCGGGCAGTGAGCTGAACAACGACAGAATTTTGCTCTCGGAGTAATTCGGGTTGCGAATCGCAGGCTTTAGGTACAACAAAAAAGAGGAGCTTCGGCTCCTCTTTTTTGTTGTACTGAAGCGCAAGGCTTTTAAGACCCGGAAAGTTGCTTCCTGAGTTGCTCCTTCACAAAGAATTTTGCGGAGCAGGAAATCAACACCGTCTTTAAGAGATAGAGGGTGTCATCTGCGGCGAGAACCGTGGCATAGTCGTTCTTCTCGCGCGTGCAGACCAGTATCTGCTCAAAGAGGGTGCAAAAGCGGTCATAGGCTTTGGGGAGCTCCGCACTGTCCAGGGCGAAGGAGATGAGCGCGGAAATCTCCGAGATGCTGTAGACCTGCTTTAAGATGCAGAGCACAATTGCGGTCGCGACTTGTTCCCGGGTATATTGCTTCCTGACTGGCGCGCTCAGAATGCGGAGCTTCACATAGTTATTCAGCATGGAAGCCGTGAAAGGCAGGCTGTCTTTTTTCTTGCCGCCCTCGTCTGCGGGCAGCAGGGGAGACAACACTTCATTCACAAGTGTCACGACCTGGTCGGAATAAAGCCCGAGCTGCGGCAGTTCGCGGAAGCGGGGCAGAAGAAATTCGGTCTCCATGGCGCTCAGACCTTCCGAAGTATGCGTTTCGACGCAAAGCGGGACAGCTGTGTTCTCAGGATGCGCACCCCGAGGCCAAGCTCATAGACCGCAACCGCCTTGTCCGCAAGCAAGAGATGAAGGGCGAGCTTCGAATTCGGAAGATGCACGCTCAGCGGAAACATGTGTGCGCGTATGGCCTTTTCCTCGCGCCGGCTTAAGCCGAACTCCCGGCTTGCATTGTCCGCAGCTTCTTCCGGGTGGTAAAAGCAGTAAAGACCGGGGTGATCGTTCTTACTCGTGTAGTCGACAAAGCAGAGGTCGTGGAGCAAACCGACCTTGACCGCGCTGGCGGGGTTCATGCCGCTCCGCTTTGCGAGCCAGGCCATACAGACTGCGACGCGGACACTGTGATCATAGGTATTGGTATAGATGTGACGCGGATAATGCAGGAGCGAGCGAAAACTCTTGCTGCGCAAAATGGCAGCCGCTTCGGGAGCCTCTGCCTCTAAATAGTCAAAATACGCTTGCTTCATTGGAAATACAACTCACTTTCTTTGGCATAGATGGTTTCTGTTTCGATGCCGTAACTTTTAATATAGCGGAAAGAGAAAGCAGAGACAAGTCTTCCAAGCATGAGAATCCGTGAATTTTGTCGAGCTGCGGCAATCTTCGGTAAAACTGCGGAAAAGAGAGAGCTTATTATGGCAAAAACAGGTATACTGGTAGAAAGGGAGAAACGGCTTAGTTCTGACAAGGAGGTCTCAATGCCCAAGGTTTCGATTATCATTCCTGTATACAATGCGGAACAAGTGTTGGCGCGCTGCCTTGACAGTGTGCTCGCGCAGACCTTTACGGATTTTGAGCTGCTCGTGATGGATGACGGCTCCAAAGACGGCACGCCGGCGCTCTGCGATGCCTACGCTGCGAAGGACACGCGCGTCCGTGTGGTGCATAAGCCAAACAGCGGAGTATCCGACACGCGGAACAAGGCATTGGATCTCGCGACCGGAGAGTACCTCCAGTTTCTCGATGCAGACGATTGGATTACGCCCGAGGCGACCGCCCTCTTTGTACATGCGGCCGAGGAAAATCGCGCGGACTTGGTGATTTCCGATTTTTACCGCGTTGTGGACGGCTGGACCGCGAGAAAGGGTTCCATTGACGAAGAGGGAGTGTTGAGCCGGGAAGAGTTTGCGGCTTGTATGGCAAAGAGCCCGGCGGATTATTATTACGGCGTCATTTGGAACAAGTTCTTCCGGCGGGATTTGGTGGAGAAGTACAAGCTTCGCATGGATGAAAAACTCCGCTGGTGCGAGGACTTTATCTTCAATCTGGAGTATATCCTGCACACGGAGCGTATCTTCGTGCTTCGTGCGCCGACCTACTACTATGTGAAAACCGAGGGGTCCTTGGTACAACAGGGACTTGAGATCGGAAAAATTGTCAACATGAAGA
>CAUVLB010000019.1:0-9379 GCA_963552595.1 uncultured Stomatobaculum sp.
TACTTTTCGGAACGCTTCGTTTCTCTTTTCATAATCTTTGACTCCTTTTTGTTTTCTTTGTGTATCAGTTTGCGACGATGTCGCGCCGTAATTAACACAGGGCGAATAATAGACAAGTGTCTAATAAAAGATTAATGAACATTATAGTGCGGGGAAAGGCAGTTGGCAAGGGGAGAGACAAAAAAAAAATCGGAAAGCACTTGCTCCTACGGAAAGCGGATCGGCGCTGCCGGCAGTCCGACTGCGGCGCTTTTACCAAAGCATTGCATTTCTGTCCTTGTATGCTATGCTTCGCAAAGAGGGGGAGAGAACACGGAAGAGTACACGGAACTTAAGTCGGATACCGAAAAGAGTCGGCGGGCGGCTTAAGAGCCGGGCATTTCCGGGGGCTTGTCGGCTTGTATGTGCCGAGCGGCCTGTGCTATGATAGGAAGGCTGCTTAGACAGAGAAAGGTGTTTATCAAATTCAATGAATATTATTGTGGTCGGTAACGGAAAGATAGGAGAGCTCTTGGTACAACAGCTCTCGAAGGAAGGACATGATGTGGTCGTCGTGGACAGCAATGCGGCGCGCATCCGTTCCCTGGAGGAGAAGCTGGATGTCTCGACCGTGGTCGGCAACGGCGCATCGATCGAGATTTTGAGAGCGGCGGGCGCACAGGACTGTGACATCCTGATTGCGGTCAGCAACAGTGATGAGGTGAATCTCCTGACCGCGCTGGTCGCGAAGAAGCTTGGCTGCGAGTACACAGTGGCGCGCGTGCGGAGCCCCGAGTACGATACGGAGATGAATCTCTTAAAGACGAGCTTCGGTATTAATCTCGCGGTGAACCCGGAGAAGACCTGTGCGAAGGAGATTTTCCGCCTGCTTCAGTTCCCGAGTTTCCTCACGCGAAACTCCTTTGCGGGCGGCCGCGCGGAGATGGTGGAGCTCATAGTTCCGGAGGAAGGCAAACTCACGGACCGTAAGCTTATGGATCTCGCCCCGCTGCTGAATAAGAAGGCGTTGATCTGCACGATTGAGCGGGGCGGCGAAGTGTTGGTCCCCTCCGGTTCCACCGAGCTCCGCGCGGGTGATAAGCTCGCGGTGGCGGCTGCAACCGCGGACCTTCCCTTCCTGCTGCGCCGTTTCGGCATTCAGACCCTCGATGTGAAGCAGGTGATGATTGTCGGCGGCAGTGCGACGGCGCGCTATCTCGCGACGGATTTAATCAACGCGGGGCTCTCGGTAACCATCGTGGAGTCGGACCGCGAGAAGTGCAAGGCGCTCGAGGATCTCCTGCCGAAGGCAAGCATTATCCACGGAGACGGCTCCCTGCAGCACATCCTCGCGGAGGAGGGCATTGCGAATATGGACGCCGTGGTGCCGCTGACCGGCATCGACGAGGAGAATATTCTGATTTCGCTCTATGCGCACTCCGTCGGCACGAAGAAGACCATCACGAAGGTGAACCGCACCGAGTACCTGAACCTCTTCGGACAGGAGCACCTGGGGGCCGTTGTGAGCCCCAAGTCCCTCACCGCAAACGAGATTACGCGCTACACGCGTGCGGCGAGCCAGTCGCGCGAGGGTTCGGTTGAGACCCTCCACACGATAGGCGGCGGCGCAATCGAGGCGCTCGGCTTTACAATCCCGGAGGATGCGAGCTTTGTCGATAAGCCCATCATGGAGCTGCCCTTAAAGCCTTCCACCCTGATTGCGAGCATCGTGAGAAACCAGCGCGTCATCATCCCGGGCGGTAATGACCGTCTGATGCACGGTGACTCCATCATGGTGATCGCAAGCGCGGACCGCATGATTTCGAACTTCACGGATATTTTTAGGGAGCGCGGAGGAGAGGCATGAATTACCGCTTGATCGGAAAATACATGGGGCATATTCTCCTCGTGGAGGGGGTTTTTCTTCTGCCGGCGATTGCCGTCTCCGCGGCCTATCGCGAGCCGCAGAGTGCCCGCGCCATCGCAATTGCGGCCGTCCTCACCTTGCTGCCGGGCATACTGCTCTCCTGTATCCGGAGTCACCGCTCGATTTCGATGAGCGAGGGCTTCGTGGTCTGTGCGCTCGGCTGGGTGGTACTCTCGCTTTTCGGCGCGCTTCCCTTCTATATCAGCGGGGAAATTCCGCGCTTCATCGACTGCTGGTTTGAGACCGTCTCCGGATTCACGACGACGGGATCCAGTATTCTCACCGCGGTCGAGGGCATGTCGCACGGCCTCCTCTACTGGAGAAGCTTTACCCACTGGATCGGCGGCATGGGCGTGCTGGTCTTCCTGCTCGCGATTTTGCCGCTCGCCAAGGGAGACGGTGAGCCCTTCAACTTAATGAAGGCAGAGAGCCCGGGTCCCTCGGTCGGAAAGCTGGTGCCGAAGATTTCTACAACGGCAAAGATTACCTATATCATCTATTTCGTGATGACCATCGTTATGATTGCGGTGCTGCTCTTCGAGGGCATGCCGCCCTTTGACGCGGTTATCAATTCCCTCGGCACGGCGGGCACCGGCGGCTTTGCAATCAAAAACAACTCGATTGCGGCTTACCCGAGCCAGCTCGTGCAGATGACGATTGCTGTCTTCATGGCGCTTTTCGGCGTCAACTTCTCGGTCTACTATCTCATGCTCAGCAAGAAGTGGAAGGATGCCGTGATGAACGAGGAGTTCCGCTGGTACTGGGGCATTATGTTCGGCGCTTCGCTGATCATTGCGGGCAATGTGTTCCTCAAGGGCTTTTACCCCGGGGACTTCGGTCAGGCTTTCCGCGACAGCTTTTTCTCGGTGTCCTCGGTCATGACGACGACAGGCTTTTGCACGGCGGACTTTGACAAGTGGCCGGAGTTTTCCCGCTACATGTTGCTCCTCGTGATGTGCATCGGCGCCTCGGCGGGTTCGACCGGCGGCGGTATGAAGGTGTCCCGCGTGCTGCTCTTATTCAAGCATTTGCGGACCCAGATGTATCAGATGATACATCCGCGTCGCGTGCGCTCGGTGCGCATGGACAAGCGCCGCGTTGAAAATTCGGTGATGTTCGGCACCACGGCCTATCTCGCGGCTTATCTCATTGTTATGACGCTGTCCATGCTCCTTGTCTCGCTGGACGGCAAGGGCTTCGAGACCACCTTTTCGGCGGTTGTCTGTACCTTTAATAACATAGGACCGGGACTCGGCATGGTCGGACCGACAGGAAACTTCAGTGCCTTCTCGGATCTCTCGAAGTTTGTGCTCTCGGTCGACATGCTCTTCGGTCGCCTGGAGATATTCCCCATCCTCTTCCTGCTCTCGCCGGAAGTCTGGACGCGAAAACAGTTAAAGACGCGAGTGGTCCCGACTTGAGAAGGGCTTGAGCGCGCGGGGGAAATATGCTATACAAGAAGAACATGAAAAGAAGTCACAGGGAGGATGGTATGAAAAAGACGGCAAAGGCGCTCTGCGCCATGATTTCTGCGGCACTCTTGCTTGCGGGCTGCGGCAGCAGTGCAAAGACGGAGACCAAGTCCGAGGGTGCGGCTGAGAGCACGACCACGGCGGAGGGTTCCGCACAGTCTGCGGTTTCGAAGGAGTCGCTGAAGGTCGGCGTGCTGCTGATCGGCGATGAGAACGAGGGCTACAGTGCGAGCCACATCAAAGGCCTCAAGGAGGCAGCGGAGGCGCTCGGACTCAGCGAAGATCAGCTGATCTTCAAGACCAACATCCGCGAGGATGAGTCTTCGCTCGACGCGACCGAGGATCTCGCGAACCAGGGTTGCCAGCTGATTTTCGGCACGAGCTTTGGCTACGAGAGCTACATGCTGGAGGTCGCAAAGGATCACCCGGAGATCACCTTCTGTCATGCGACCGGCAACCAGGCTGCGGGCGCGGGACTGAATAACTTCCACAATTATTTTGACGACATCTATGAGGCGCGTTATGTGAGCGGTGTCGCTGCGGGCTTAAAGCTGCAGCAGATGATAGACGAAGGCAAGATTAAGCCGGATCAGGCGAGACTCGGCTATGTCGGCGCTTATCCCTACGCAGAGGTGATTTCCGGTTATACGGCTTTCTACCTCGGCGCAAAATCCGTTGTCCCGGAGACAACGATGAAGGTTCTCTACACGAACAGCTGGGGTGACCCGGCGGTCGAGGCAGAGACCGCAAAGCAGCTCATTTCCGACGGCTGCGTGCTCTTAAGCCAGCACGCGGATACGACCGGCGCACCGACGGCGGCTGAGGAGGAGAAGGTTCCCTGTGTCGGCTACAACATCGACATGACGGGCGTTGCACCGGATTCCGCAATCACCTCCCCGACCAACAACTGGGGCGTCTACTACACCTACGCAATGGAGAGCGTACTCTCCGGCGAGCCGATTGCGACGGATTGGTCCGAGGGCTTTGCCCAGGATGCGGTGCGTCTCACGAAGCTCGGCACGGCTGCGGCACCCGGCACCGAGGAGAGATTAAAGGAAGTGGAGCAGCAGATCAAGGACGGCACCCTGCATGTCTTTGACACGAAGAACTTCACCGTGGACGGCAAGGAAGTGACGAGCTATGCGCCGAACGGGCAGGAGCTCATCTCGGACGGCTATTTCCACGAGTCGGAGTACCGCTCCTCCCCGAGCTTTGACTTGATTGTCGACGGCATCGAGGCGACTGCGAACTAATTCAGGAAGACCCACAAAAAGCCCCCTGCGACGGCAGGAGGCTTTTTGATTCAAAGCCGACAGCGGCGTTAGGAGGAAACGGTGGCAGAACAGGCAATACGCTTTTCAGACATCAGCAAACACTTCGGCGAGGTCAAGGCGAGCGATCACGTGAGCTTTTCGCTGAAGAAAGGGGAGATACTGGCCCTTCTCGGGGAGAACGGAAGCGGCAAGACGACACTCATGAACATGCTCTCCGGCATCTACTTTCCGGACAGCGGTCACATCGAGGTGAACGGAGCGCCGGTCAGCATACGCTCGCCGAAGGACGCGTTTCAGCTTGGCATCGGCATGATACACCAGCACTTTAAGCTGATTCCGGTCTTTACGGCGGCGGAAAATATCATACTCGGCGAACAGGGCGGCAAGTACGATTTGAGAGCCGCGGAGCAAAAGCTCTCGGAACTTGCGGATCGCTACGGCTTCCGCCTGAATCCGAAGCAGAAGGTCTATGAGCTCTCGGTCTCCGAAAAGCAGACCGTCGAGATCATGAAGGTGCTCTACCGCGGCGCGGACATTTTGATTCTCGATGAGCCGACTGCCGTACTTACGCCGCAGGAGACCGAGCGCCTCTTTGCCATCCTTCGGAAGATGCGGGAGGACGGGAAGTCCATCCTGATCATCACCCACAAGTTAAACGAGGTGCTCGCAATCTCGGACCGCGTTGCGGTGCTTCGGAAGGGGCAGTACATCGGTGAGGTCGAGACCGCAAAGGCGGATGCTTCCCTGCTCACCGAGATGATGGTCGGCGAAAAGGTGAAGCTCGGCATAGAGCGCGCAGAGCCCGGAAACGGACCGAGACGCCTTCGCCTCGAAAACGTATCCTGTGTGAACGCAGAGGGTGTGAACGTGCTCTCGGATTTAAGCCTCAGCCTGCAGGGCGGCGAGATACTCGGCATTGCCGGCATCGCCGGAAACGGGCAGAGGGAACTGCTCGAAGCCATAGCGGGTCTGGTGCCCTATACCGGTGAAATCTGGTACGGCGAGGACAACGGGGAGGAAAAGAACCTGCGCGGCATGACCCCGGCGGAAATCGAGGCCCTGGGCGTGCGCCTCGCCTTTGTCCCGGAGGACAGACTGGGCATGGGCCTGGTGGGCAGCATGGACCTTACGGACAATGTAATGCTTCGCTCCTATCGGAACGGCAGCGGTTTTGTGACCGATCGGAAGAAGCCGCGGGAACAGGCCGAGCAGATTGTGGAAGAACTCTCGGTTGCGACGCCCGGCACCGCAACCCCCATTGCGCGGCTCTCGGGCGGCAATGTGCAGAAGGTGCTGGTGGGGCGCGAGATACTCGGCAGCCCCAAGGTCGTGATGGCGGCCTACCCGGTGCGAGGTCTCGACATTCACTCGGCGTATATGATTTACCAGCTCTTAAACGAGCAGAAAAAGAGCGGCAGCGCCGTGATCTGCGTCGGTGAGGACCTGGATGTGCTCTTAGAGCTCTGCGATCGCATCCTCGTATTACAGGGCGGCAAGAGCGCCGGTATTTTGGATGCGCGGAAAGCGAGCAAGGAAGAATTGGGAAGAAGAATGATGGGCGGAAAGGAAGTTGAGGCATGAGTCAGGGAAGAGAACCGCTGTTTCAAATGCATAAGCGCGGCTACATTTCGTTTGGAAAGCTCGCGCTGATTCACCTCATCGCACTCTTGTTGGCGCTTGTGACCTGTGCGGCGGTCATCGTACTCGTGACGGGGGTCAATCCGCTCGGCGTCTACGAGGCGCTGGTCTCCGGTGCGGTCGGAAATCCGCGGCGCCTCTGGGTCACGATACGCGAGAGCGGCATACTGCTCTTAATTGCGGTGGGGCTCACCCCGGCTTTTCGCATGCGCTTCTGGAACATAGGCGCCGAGGGACAGATACTGGTCGGCGGCATCGCGAGCGCGGGGCTCATGATACTGCTCGGCGACAAGATTCCGAATGCGCTGCTCCTCCTCCTCATGCTTGCGGGCAGCATGCTCTTTGGCATGATCTGGGGCTTGGTTCCTGCCTATTTTAAGGCGCGCTACCACACGAACGAGACTTTGTTTACCCTCATGATGAACTATGTCGCGCTCCAGCTTGTCACCTTCTCGATTTGCTTCTGGGAGAACCCGAAGGGCTCGAACAGCATAGGCACCATCAACCAGGCGACGCGCGCGGGCTGGTTTCCGCGCATCGGCGGCACAGGCTTTGCGGGCAGCCAGTATGTCTTCGGCCTCTTCATTATCCTCGTGGTCACAGTGCTCATGCACCTCTATTTGCAGCGCACCAAGCAGGGCTTTGAGATTTCGGTGGTCGGCGCGAGCCAAAACACGGCGCGCTACGCGGGCATCTCGGTGCAGCGTGTCATGCTGCGCACCATGGCCATTTCCGGTGCAATCTGCGGCCTTGCGGGCGCGGTGATCGTTGGCGGCGCGGGGCACACGCTCTCGGTCAGCACGGCGAACGGGCGCGGCTTCACGGCCATTCTGGTCGCGTGGATGGCGAACTTTAACCCGCTCTTCATGGCGCTGATCGCGGTGCTCCTCTGCTTCATGCAGCAGGGCTCCATCCAGATTGCGACGCAGTATAAACTGAACCAGAATTTTTCGGACATCATCACGGGCATACTGCTCTTCTTCCTGATCGGTTGCGAGTTCTTTGTCCGCTATCGCCTGAGCGTCCGGAGGAGAGGAGAGACGAAATGAATTTACTTGCAACTTTTTTGCAGCGCGCCATTTTGCAGGGCGTCCCGATACTCTACGGCGCGAGCGGTGAAATTCTGACCGAGAAGTCGGGAAATCTGAACCTGGGGATTCCGGGCATCATGTACATGGGCGGTGTCTCCGGTCTGATTGCGGCCTTCTTTTATGAAAGAGCGGCGGGAGAACGGGCTTCCGGCCTCGTAGGGCTCTTACTCTCCCTCGCGGCGGCCCTTCTCATCTCCATGCTCGCGGGTCTCCTCTACAGCTTCTTAACGGTTACGCTCCGCGCGAACCAGAATGTCGTGGGACTCTCGCTCACCACCTTCGGTGTGGGCTTCGGAAACTTCTTCGGCGGTTCCCTCTCGCAGCTTGCGGGGGGCGTGGGACAAATTTCAACGAAGCTCACGGCTTCGGCTTACCGCTACAGCATCCCTGGGCTCTCAAAGCTCCCCTTTGTGGGCAAGGCCTTTTTCTCCTTCGGCTTCCTCACCTATTTCTCGATCATCCTGGCGCTCTGCCTTGCCTTCGTATTGACGGGCACGCGGAAGGGGCTTGAGATCCGTGCGGTCGGCGAGGATCCCGCGGCGGCGGATGCTGCCGGGGTCGATGTGAACCGCGTGAAGTATGTCTCTACCGTGCTCGGCGCGGCGCTCGCGGGGCTCGGCGGCCTCTGCTTTGTCATGGAGTACTTGGGCGGCACTTGGGCAAACGACGGCTTCGGGGATCGCGGCTGGCTCGCGGTCGCACTGGTCATACTCTCGGTCTGGAACGCGAGAAAGGCAATCTGGGGCTCCTTCCTCTTCGGCGGCCTCTACATTCTCTATCTCTACATTCCGGGTTTAAACCGCTCGGCGCAGGAGCTCTTTAAGATGCTCCCCTACCTTGCGACCATCCTGGTGCTCATACAGACCGGCAGAAGAAATCGCGCGGAGGATCAGCCGCCGGCAAGCCTGGGTCTTTCCTATTTCCGAGAGGAGCGCTGAGTCATGGGCGTACGCACCAAATTGCTGCTCGCCGAGATTCTGATACTCGGCTTACAGACCCTCCTCTACTTCGGCGTGGAGGCTTTTGAGGGCAAGCCGCACAATGTGGCAAAAAAAATAGACGGACACATTCCCTTTGTGCCCGCCTTTGTATACATCTATGTGCTCTGGTTTCCGCTGATTCTTCTGTTTCCGCTTGCGCTCTTTCAGGCGGATCCCATGGCCTACGCGCGCTACCAGACAGCCATTGTTCTGGACATCGCGCTGAGCCTCCTTTGTTACCTCGTCTACCCGACAAGCTTTGCGCGCCCCGAGGCGCCGAATACCGTTTCCGGCCGGGCCATGAAGCTCGTGTTCCGGGGGAGCTATAAGGGCTTAAACTGTGCGCCGAGCATGCACTGCTCCATGTGCTACCTCGTGCTGCACTTTGTCGGCTCCACCCCGGGACTGCCGCTCGCGGTCGCAGCGATTGCGGCCCCGATTGCGCTCGGCATCGTGATCTCGACCTTATTTACGAAACAGCATGTCGTGATCGATGCGCTGAGCGCAATTCCGCTCGCGGCTGTCTGCATTCTGATCGGCAATCGCCTGCCGCTCACGGCGCTTCTTCACTGGATTCTGGGCGCTTAAGCCTGTCCGCGAAGGGACGGTTTTTGGGTGTTGCCTCCGTCACGGTGGGGGCGGAGAGCCCTTCTCTGTGGGCGCGGAGCATCTCTTCGCGGAGCTCGCTCGCCGAGAGGAGGAGAGCCCCCTGACTCCGCACAATGATTTGTTCCACCCCGTCCGAGGTCGCGACCGTCACGATATCGCTCGCGGCATGGCGGCCGGAAAAGCTCTCGATATAGCTGTCCGCGGTCTGTGCGGTCTTCGTGTAGACGACAAAGAGATTGTGCCAGGGATAGCGCTCCTCCTTGTGATCTTTCCGCCGGTAGGCGTCAAAGACCGCAATCAGCGTATACCCGGTGAAGCCCTGGTAGTCGGACAGAAGATCCAGGAGCGCGAGCCGCGCACTGTCGATGTTCTCTTCCGCGGGCGCGCGGAGCTCGGGGAAGGCAATACT
>CAUVLB010000020.1:0-9293 GCA_963552595.1 uncultured Stomatobaculum sp.
AGTGGATCTCGTGAGCGCAAGCTTTGCGGAGCTCGGCATTGAGGGCATTGAAATCGAGGACAATATGCCGCTCTCGGAGGGAGATACCAAGGGCATGTTCATTGATATTCTGCCGGAGCTTCCGCCGGATGACGGGACGGCGCGCGTGAGCTTTTACCTGGAGCCCGGCAGCGGCGAAGAGGAAATGCTGCGCCGCGTCCGGGAGGAACTTAAGGAGCTCTCTCATTTCACGGATCTCGGCGAAGCGCGAATCGAGGAGAGTCTCACCGAGGACAAAGACTGGATCAACAACTGGAAGACCTTCTTTCACCCCTTCGTGGTCGATGACATCCTGATTAAGCCGACCTGGGAAGAGGTGCCTGCGGAGAGCGCGGGGCTCACCTGCATCCAGATCGATCCGGGGACGGCCTTCGGCACCGGGGCGCATGAGACCACCCAGCTCTGCATCCGCGCCCTGAACCGCTACATGAAACTCATGCAGGCGGCGGGGGTAAGCGATATCCGCGTTTTGGATGTGGGAACGGGCAGCGGCATCCTCGGCATCGCGGCGAAGAAGCTCGGCGCTGCGGAAATCTTTGCGACCGACCTCGACGACAACGCGATTGAAGCGGTGGGCGAAAACTTGGCGAGCAACGACCTTAATCCGAAGGACTTCACGGTGGTCTGCGGCAATCTGATCGACGACCCCGCGGTACAGGAAGCGGCGGGCGAGGCTTGCTATGACCTTGTGCTCGCAAACATACTGGCGCCCGTCATTCTGCTGCTCGAAAAGGAAGTCTGGCGGCACTTAAAAATCGGAGGCATCTTCATTACTTCCGGCATCATAGACGAAAAGGAAGAGGAAGTGCGCGCGGCGATTGCGGCAAACCCGCACTTTGAGGTGCTTGAGGTAAACCGTCAGGGCGAGTGGTCCTCTGTGATAGCGCGGAGAAAGGCCTGAGATGTACCACTTTTTTATCGCCCCGGAGCAGCTCTCCGGGGACAGCGCCGTGATATGCGGCAGTGACGTGCGCCACATAGGCTCGGTGCTTCGCATGAAGCCCGGCGAAAAGCTCATGGTCAATGCGGGCGGCGACTGGGAATACCTCTGCGAGATTGTGGAGATCGAGCGGGACAGCGTTTCTCTCCGCGTGCTCGAGGGGCGGCAGGAGACCCGGGAACTCCCGGTCTCGATTACCCTCTACCAGGGGCTTCCGAAGGCGGAGAAAATGGAGCTCATTGTGCAGAAGGCGGTGGAACTCGGCGCGGCGTCGATTGTCCCGGTCGAGATGCACCGCTCGGTGGTGCGGCTCGATGAGAAGAAGGCTTTGGCAAAGCAGAAGCGCTGGCAGGCCATCGCGGAGGCGGCTGCAAAACAGGCCGGGCGCTCCGTGATACCGGAGGTCTCGCTGCCGCTCTCGTTTAAAGAGGCGCTGAGACGCGTCGAAGCGGAGGGCACGGAACATCGCCTCCTGCCCTATGAGCGCGCGGCCGGGATGGCGGCGACACGGGACTTGATACGGAGCGTAAAAGCGGGACAGCGCGTCGCGGTGATGATAGGGCCGGAGGGCGGCTTTGAAGAGACGGAGGTCGAGGCGGCCGAGGCAGAGGGCTTTCACGCACTGACCCTCGGCAAGCGCATTTTGCGGACCGAGACGGCGGGACTTGTCATGCTCTCGCTGCTCATGGCAGAGACAGAGGAAGATTGACGGATGGAAATTTATTTTGACAATGCGGCGACGACGCGCCTCTCCGCGCGCGCCGCAGCGCGAATGGAACGGGTGGCACGGGAGCACTACGGCAACGCTTCCTCCCTGCACTTGGCGGGTCTTCGCGCGGAGGAAGAGCTTAGGGCGGCGGCCGAGGAAATCGCAAAGACCTTAAAGGCGGAGCCGCGGGAACTTATCTTTACCTCGGGCGGAACCGAGTCCGATAACCTTGCGATACTCGGAACCGCGCGGAGCAGAAAGGGCTACGGGCGGCATCTCATCACGAGCGCGGTCGAGCATCCGGCGGTGCTCGAAACCATGCGCTTTCTTGAGGAGCAGGGCTTTCAGCTGACCGTGCTGCCGGTAGACGCGAGCGGAAAGATTTCGCTTTCGGAGCTGGAGGCTCAGATACGGAAGGACACCGTCTTAGTTTCCCTCATGTATGTGAACAACGAAATCGGCGCGATTCAGCCGATTGCGGAGGCAGCGGCCCTCATTCACCGCCTGAATCCGGACTGTTATTTCCACGTGGATGCCGTGCAGGCCTACGGAAAATTTGAAATTTACCCGAAGCGCCTCGGCATCGATATGATGAGTGTGAGCAGCCATAAAATCGAAGGGCCGAAGGGCGTCGGCTTTCTCTATGTGAACCGCCGTGTCTCCCTAAAGCCCGCGAGCTTCGGCGGCGGCCAGCAGGGCGGGCTTCGGAGCGGCACCCTCAATGTGCCCGGCATCGCCGGCATGGCAGAGGCGGCGCGCGCGGCCTATGAAGACTTTGAAGAAAAGCGGGAGCGTTTGCTCCGTGTAAAGGACAGAATCCTTGCGGGTGCTGCGGAGCTCCCGGGGGTGCGTGCAAACAGTGCGCCGGGCATGGAGTCTGCACCGCAGATTGTAAGCCTCTCGGTGGAGGGGGTGCGCGCGGAGGTATTGCTACACGCCCTGGAGGCTGAGGGGGTCTATGTGTCGAGCGGCTCGGCCTGTGCGGCCAATCACCCCGGTATTTCAGCGACCTTAAGGGGCATAGGCCTTCCGGCGAAGCTCCTGGATTCGACGGTGCGCCTCAGCTTCTCCGCGGAGAATACCGAGGCAGAGGCAGAGCGATTTTTAGAGCTGTTCCGGCAGACGGTGCCGAAACTGCGTCAATTCAAACGGTGAGGAACAGAGGATGGAGTACAAGTCTTTTTTGGTAAAATACGGCGAGATCGGCGTCAAAGGCAAGAACCGCTATAAGTTTGAGGACGCCCTGGTGCGCCAGCTCGGCTTCGCGCTCAAGAAGCTGGACTGCGAATTCAATATCGTGAAGGAGCACGGCCGCATCTATGTGGACATGCTCGGCGATTACGACTACGAGGACACGGTCGCTGCTCTGCAGCGCGTCTTCGGCGTGGTGTCAATCTGCCCGGTGATACGTCTTACCGACAGCGCCTACGAGACCATCGCGGCGGAGTCCGTGCGTTTTCTGCAAGAAATCAGCGCGGGGACAGAGCAGAGCTTTAAGGTCTTTACGCGGCGCATCGACAAGTCCTATCCCGGCACCTCGGAGGAAATCAGCGCCTCGCTCGGCGGCGTGATTCTGGAGTCCTGCCCGAACTTACACGTGGATGTCAGAAACCCGGAGCTCAAGTTCAATGTCGAGATTCGAAACGAGGGTGTGCTACTCTATGCGCTCTCGATTCCGGGCCCCGGCGGCATGCCGGTCGGAACGGCGGGCAAGGCCATGTTGCTCTTATCGGGCGGCATCGATTCTCCGGTCGCAGGCTACATGATCGCAAAGCGCGGCGTCTGTCTGGAGGCGACTTACTTCCACGCGCCGCCCTATACCTCGGAGCGCGCAAAGCAGAAGGTTGTGGATTTGGCGCGCATTCTGGCGCGCTATGCGGGCCCGGTGCGCCTGCACATAGTGAACTTTACGGACATCCAGCTCTACATCTATGAGAAGTGCCCGCGTGAGGAGCTCACGATCATCATGCGTCGCTATATGATGCGCATAGCGGAGACCATTGCAAAGCAGAACGGCGCAATGGCACTGATTACCGGCGAGAGCATAGGGCAGGTTGCAAGCCAGACCGTTCCGTCCCTGCTCTCCACCAACGAAGTGTGCACCCTCCCGGTGTTCCGCCCGCTGATTGGCTTTGACAAGCAGGAGATCATTGAGCGCGCGGAGAAGATGGACAGCTATGAGACTTCCATCCTGCCCTATGAGGACTGCTGCACCATCTTCGTCGCGAAGCACCCGGTCACGAATCCCGAGCTCTCGCGCATCAAAAAGTCGGAGGAGAGACTCAGCGAGCGGATTGAGGAACTCGTCGAGACCGCCCTCAAAACCGAGGAGCTTGTGCTCTGCGAGGCATGAAAAAAGCCGCACATCTGTGCGGCTTTCCTCTTCGCGGGAGGCGTATTACTCGATGATGTAGGGCTTCAAGGCCTCTAAAATCGTGTCCATCGACTCGTTGCCATGGATGTTCAGGTTGATCGGCTTCGAGAGATCCAGGCTGAAGATTCCCATAATCGACTTCGCATCGATTACATAGCGGCCGGACACGAGATCAAAGTCTGCGTCGAAGCGGGCAATGGTATTGACGAAGGACTTCACCTTTTCGATGGAGTCCAGAGAAATCTTGACAGTTTGCATGGCAGAGCCTCCTTCTTCGGATATCAATCCAGGTTCTTTTCCTCAATCTTATGGGGAAGCGGGAGTAAAGTCAAGATGAGGAAGGAGAATAAGATGAGAACAGCGGCATTTCACACGCTGGGATGTAAGGTAAACGCCTACGAGACCGAGGCGATGGAACAGGCGCTGCGCGCTGCGGGCTACGAGCTCCGCTCCTTCGAAGAGGCGGTGGATGTATACATCATCAACACCTGTTCGGTCACGAACATTGCGGATCGGAAATCACGGCAGATGTTGCACCGCGCAAAGAGCTTGAATCCGGAGGCTGTCGTGGTCGCGGCGGGCTGCTACGCCCAGGCGGCGGCGGAGAGCCTAAAAGAAGACGGCAGCGTGGATCTGGTGCTCGGCAATCAGGAGAAAAAAGACCTGGTGCGCATACTCGAGGCCTATTTTTCCGAGGATGCGGCGCCTGCCGTTCATGTCGGCGATATGCGAGAGGCAAAGCGGTACGAGGACCTATCGGCAAATCGGAGCGAAGAGCATACCCGCGCCTTCTTAAAGGTGCAGGACGGCTGCAACCAGTACTGTTCCTACTGCATCATCCCCTTTCTCCGCGGCAACATACGCTCCCGTCGCCCGGGAGAGGTGAGAAGAGAGGCAGAGCGACTTGCCGCAAACGGCGTGCGGGAGCTTGTGCTGACCGGCATTCACCTCTCTTCCTACGGGCGGGATTTCAAAAACAAAGAGGAGCGGGAAGATTTCGGCGACGGCGCGGCAAATCTCCTGGAGCTTCTGACCCTTCTGGACAGCGTCGAGGGCATAGAAAGGCTTCGCATCGGTTCGTTGGAGCCGAAGATTGCGACGCCGGAATTTGCGGAGGGGCTTTCTAAGCTCAAGCACTTCTGTCCGCATTTTCACCTCTCGCTCCAGAGCGGGAGCAATGCGACCTTAAAGCGCATGAACCGTCGCTATACGGCGGAGGAATTCAAGGCGGGGGTCGAAGCCCTTCGAGCTGTCTTCCCGGACGCCGCGATGACCACGGATGTGATTGTCGGCTTCCCGGGGGAGAGCGAGGCAGAGTTTTCGGAGAGCCTTGCGTTTATCTCGGAAATCGCTTTCTACGAGACACACATCTTCCCCTATTCCAAGCGAGAGGGAACCAAGGCCGCGGCGATGCCCGAGCAGCTGGCGGGCGCGGTCAAAAAGGAGCGCGCGGCGCGCCTTCAGGAACTGAATGCGGTGCGTCAACGGGAGTTCCGTGCGCGGCGGCTCGGAAGCGTTCAGGAAATGCTCTCGGAGGAAATCACGGAGTTCGAAGGGGAGCGCTATCTCGTCGGCAACAGCCGCGAATACGTGAAGCTCGCCATCCCGCTCACGGCGCTCTCCGAAGCGCCGGAGACCAACTGTCTCTACCGCGGAAAAGCGGAGCGTTTTCTCGATTCCGAGATGCTCCTTCTGACAAACGTAAGCAAAACGTAAAGCTTTTAGCCTTGAGAATTCTCTGCAAATCAGATAAAATAGAGGCTAATTGAGAGGAAAGCATATCATGAGTGAAAACTTGCACGACACACAGTTTTTTCAGACGGTTCAGGAAAATAAGATGGATGTCAGCCAGGTCTTAGAGCTGGTTTATAACGCATTGTCTGAAAAAGGATATAATCCGGTCAATCAGATTGTGGGCTATGTGATGAGCGGAGATCCGACCTACATCACGAGCCATAAGAGTGCGCGCAGTTTAATCATGAAGGTTGAGCGTGATGATATTTTGGAGCTCCTGCTGAGCTACTACATCGGACATAAAATCGATCGGCGCTGACACTTCAGATTAGATCATTTGTGATAAAAGCCGCGTGAAGGACCGTTATGGGCTCGGTCAGAAAATGAATCATGCACCTCTGCACTGATACGGATATTCCGTATCAGCGCTTTTGGTGTTCGGGAGGGATTTTATTTGCCATTGATGGGATTGGACTACGGCGCGAAGACCGTGGGCGTCGCTGTGAGCGACGGGCTCGGACTCGCGGCTCAGCCGCTGGAAACCATATGGAGGGATTCGGAGAAGAAACTCAGGAAGACCTTACAGCGCTTGGAGGCCATCGTCGCCGAGCGGGGCATCACCCGCATTGTGCTGGGGCATCCCTCACACCTCGACGGCACGGAGGGGGAGCGCGTCGCTTTTTGTGCTCAATTTAAGGAAAAACTGGAGGCTCGCACGGGTTTGCCCGTCGTCTGGCAGGACGAGTGGCTCACCACGGCAGCGGCCGCGGAGCGCCTTGAGGAGAGGGGCATTCCGCGCGCGGAGCATAAGCAATATCTCGATAAACTGGCGGCTGCGATTATCCTGCAGGAATACATGGATGCGCACCCGGAGGAGCGTTGAGCGGCTCAGAGAGGAACAAAGATGGATGAAGAAAAGAAGGAGCGGGAGGCTTTTGCGGCCGCAGCGCTGACTGTGAAGGATGAGAACGGCGAGGATGTGACCCTCTATATCCTCGAGGAGACCAAGTTAAACGGCTGCTACTATATCCTGGCGGCGGACAGCGAGGAAGAGGACGGTGAGTGCTATCTCCTGAAGGATGTGTCCGGCGAGGATGAGGCAGAGGCTGTCTATGAGTTCGTGGAAAACGAGGACGAGGCAGAGCACATGCTCCGCGTCTTTCAGGCCATACTCGAAGAGGACGGCGCAGAGGTGGAGTTGAGAAGCGAGTGAGACAGAGGGCAGAGGACAGCGCTGCGGGGACGGTAAGCGGCTGTCGATGCGCAGAAAAATAGGGCCCCAGTCGTTTCGGAACCCGAAATAATGTATACAAAATACCGGGTTGCGCGGCTTTTGCCGCCTTGGGCGGCATTCCCGCTCTTGTCTTGACAGCAGAGCTTCGTAAGGCGCAAGGCCGGTCGCTACCCTGCTGTGAAAACGTGACCCCGGAAGGAGAAAAGACGGGATCCGGGGACGGCGATAAACGCCGAGGTCCGAAAAAAAGGCGAAGCGGCAAAAGTTCCGAGGAAAAGGCCGGAAGCCGAAAACGCGAACTGAACGGGCAACGCGCGAACCGAACAAGCAAAGCAAAAAGCAAAAACCAAAAACCAAAAAGCAAAATGCAAGATGACAAACAGTCGTAAGTGAGAAAGCCGGGTCCGCAGCATAGCGGCCCCCATCAAACGGACAATAACAGGTCTTTGACTTGTGATTTTGGATCAACGAGAAAACAGAGTATTTTTGTTTCGGAAAGTAAGAGAGGTAAGAATTTGAGCGAACAGGATAAGAACCCGATGCATTTTTTTAAGCGTCTTTCGGAAAAGAGCCGTGCCCTTCGAAAAGAAGCGGCAGAGGCCGGCCTCGGTGCCGAGGAAGTTGTGACCGAGGATAAGCCGAAGCGCCCGCGCCGCCGCCGTGCGGATAAGCCTGAGGGCGAGGCAGTGCTCAATGAGAAGAGCACGCAGGAAAAGCCGAAGGCAGAGCGGAAGCCGAAAAAGAAGTCGACCGCAGAAGAGACCGAGGGCGGCAAGGAACAGGGCGGCAAGGGCAGAGGCGGAAAGCCCCGCGGCGAAAAGCAAAGAAATACCGAGGCGGCGGAGCCGCGGAGCCCGCGCCGCAATGCGGAGCCCCGCCGCGGCAAGAAGAAGCTGGCAAACGGTCAGCTCGCGGAACTCTTAAAGCGCGCAAAGCTCCCGCGCGCCGGCAACATACGCTTTGACCCGAAGGCGAAGGTCAAGATTATTCCGCTCGGCGGCCTTGAGCAGATCGGTATGAATATCACGGCCTTTGAGTGCAACGACACCATCATTGTCGTGGACTGCGGCATCGCCTTCCCGAGCGAGGACATGCTCGGCATTGACTGCGTGATTCCGGACATCAGCTATCTGAAGGAGAACCGGAGCAAGGTCAAGGGATTTGTGATTACCCACGGACACGAGGACCACATCGGCGCCCTCCCCTATATCTTAAAAGAGCTGAACGTGCCGGTCTATTCGACCAAGCTAACGATTGCTTTGATTCGCCATAAGCTCGAGGAGCATCGCCTTCTGGACTCCGCAAAGCTCTTTGTCGTGAAGCACGGCGACACCGTACCCTTCGGCGACTTTAATGTCGAGTTCATCAAGACGAATCACTCGATTTCGGACAGCTCCGCCCTCGCGATTTTCAGCCCGGCGGGCGTTATCTTCCACACGGGTGACTTTAAGATTGATTACACGCCGGTTTTCGGCGAGGCGGCGGATCTTCAGCGCATGGCGGAGCTCGGAAAGCGCGGCGTGCTCGCGATGCTCTGCGACTCGACCAACGCAATTCGCCCGGGCTTTACGATGTCCGAGAAGACTGTGGGGCATACCTTTGACCTCATCTTTGCGGAGCACCAGAAAAACCGCATCATCGTTGCGACCTTCGCATCGAATGTGGACCGCGTGCAGCAGGTCATCAACTCCGCTTACAAGTACGGAAGAAAGGTTGTGGTCGAGGGTAGGTCGATGGTCAATGTCATCGGCATTGCGAACGAGCTCGGCTATATCAAGATTCCGGAGGGAACCCTGATTGACATCGACCAACTGAAGAACTACCCGCAGGAGAAGACGGTCCTCATCACGACCGGCTCCCAGGGCGAGAGCATGGCAGCGCTCTCCCGCATGGCAAACGGCATGCACCGCAAGGTGGCAATCAGCCCGAGCGATGTGGTCATCATGAGTTCTCACCCGATTCCGGGCAACGAGAAGGCGGTCGATAAGGTGATCAACGAGCTCTCGATCAAGGGCGCAGAGGTCATTTTCCAGGACACGCATGTTTCCGGTCACGCCTGTGCGGAGGAAATTAAGCTCATGTACTCCCTGCTCCGCCCGAAGTTTGCGCTTCCGGTGCACGGTGAGTACCGCCACAGAAAGGCGCAGGTTGTCCTCGCGGAAGCAGTCGGCGTGCCGCACGAGAACGTGCTCTTTATGTCAACCGGCGATGTCGTGACGCTGACCGGAGACAGCTGCAAGATTACGGGCCATGTGCAGGCGGG
>CAUVLB010000021.1:0-9240 GCA_963552595.1 uncultured Stomatobaculum sp.
GGACAGCATGTCCTACACCTCTTCCATGCTCTCCTTCATGCTCCAGACCCTCGAGATTCCGGTTATTCTGACGGGAAGCCAGCTTCCGCTCCGCGCGCCCTTGACGGACGCAATCGATAACCTCCGCTGTGCGATTACGGCGGGACTCAGCGGTACGCTCCGGGGTGTATACACGGTTTTCCACCAGAAGCTCATTCTGGGCTGCCGCACCTCGAAGGTGAGAACCGTTTCCTTCAACGCCTTTGAGTCGGTCAACTATCCCCTCATCGGTGAGTTCAATGCCTTCGGCATGCAGGTCTTAAAGGAGCCGCTGCGCCGCGCAGCCTTCCAGCTCTCGCCGGAGTACTCGGAGAACATTGCGGTCTTAAAGATTTTCCCGGGCATGCACGCGGACATCTTCCGCTATCTCTACGACAAGGGCTGCGAGGGCGTCTTTGTCGAGGCCTTCGGCCTGGGCGGCGTGCCCTTCCTCCACAACAACATTCTGGAGGAGATTGACCGCGCGAGCAGCAAGGGCATGAGCATCCTGGTGGGCAGCCAGTGCCGCTACGAGGGCAGCAATCTCGATGTCTACGAGACCGGCCTTCGCGTACAGGAGAGCGGCGGCATTCCGGTCTTTGACATGACCCAGGAGGCCACGGTCACAAAGCTCATGTGGGCGCTCGGCAGAAGCAAGGCGAGAGAGGATGTGCGGAAGACCTTCTTCACGAACTACGTGGACGAGGTCACCTTGCCGAGACTCCGCTAAAAGCCGTTTCTTCCTTGACATAGAAAAACAGGCTGATTATACTTATGAAAAATTAATACAAAGGCGATGACAAAGAGAGTAGGCGCTTGAAACAGCCATAGAGAGTCGGGGACGGTGGAAGCCCGATGCCAAGTACTTGCGTTGAAAATCACTTTCGAGCCGCGGTTCGGAGCGGGGAAATTTCCCCGGGTACGTGCCGCCGTCTGCCCCACGTCACGGGGAAAAGCGTAATACAGGTGGTACAGCGAAAGCGGAGAGCGTTCGTCCTGAGAGGGACGGACGCTTTCTTTTTGAGACAGGAGGAGAAAACAGTGTACAGAAAAGTCCCTACGGATATGAACTTTGTGGCGCGAGAGGGCGAAATCGAAAAGTTCTGGGCAGAGAACCGCATCTTTGAGAAGTCCGTCGAGCAGCGCGAGGGCTGCGAGACCTATATGTTTTATGACGGCCCGCCGACCGCAAACGGAAGACCGCACATCGGCCATGTCGAGACCCGCGTCATCAAGGACATGATTCCGCGCTTCCGTACCATGAAGGGACAGTATGTTCCGAGAAAGGCGGGCTGGGATACGCACGGCCTTCCGGTTGAGCTCGAAGTTGAGAAGGAAATCGGCATTGAGGGCAAGGAGGAAATCGAGGCTTACGGTGTGGAGCCCTTTATCAAGAAGTGCCGGGAGTCCGTGTGGCGCTACAAGGAAGTCTGGGAGCAGTTCTCCGGCAAGGTGGGCTTCTGGGCGGATATGGAGCACCCCTATATCACCTGTGACGACGAGTACATCGAGTCGGAGTGGTGGGCGTTAAAGGAAATCTGGAAGAAGGATCTCCTCTACAAGGGCTTTAAGGTTGTCCCCTACTGCCCGCACTGCGGAACCCCGCTCTCCTCGCACGAAGTGGCGCAGGGCTATAAGTCGATCAAGGACAGAACCGCGATTGTGCGCTTTCAGGTCAAAGGCGAAGATGCCTACTTCCTCGCTTGGACCACGACGCCCTGGACTCTGCCCTCGAACATCGGTCTCTGCGTGAATCCTCACGAGAGCTATGTGAAGGTCAAGGCAGCGGACGGCAATACCTACTATCTCGCGGAGGCACTGCTTGAGAAGGTGCTCGGCGAGGACTATGAGATTTTAGAGCGCTACACCGGCAAGGAGCTGGAGCGCAAGCCCTATGAGCCGCTCTACAGCTGTGCCGCGGAGGCGGCGGCGCGCCAGCATAAAGAGGCATTCTTTGTCTATGCGGACGAGTATGTCACGATGACGGACGGTACCGGCATAGTCCACATCGCACCGGCTTTCGGTGAGGACGATGCGCGCGTGGGTCGCGGTTACGATGCGCCCTTTGTCCAGATGGTGGACGACAAGGGACAGATGAAGCCGGAGACCGGAAAGTTTGCGGGCATGCGCTGCAAGCCGACGGAGAAGGAAATTGAGGAGGGCGCTGTCGCGGCAGATCCGGCAGTGCTTCGGGATCTCGAGGAGAGAGGCCTGCTCTTTGCCTCCCCGAAGGTGGAGCACGACTACCCGCACTGCTGGCGCTGCGGAACGCCGCTCATCTACTATGCGCGTGAGTCCTGGTTTATCAAGATGACCGCGGTGCGCGACGACCTCGTGAAAAACAACGAGCAGATCAACTGGGTGCCGCAGTCCATCGGTGAGGGACGCTTCGGCAACTGGATCGAGAACATTCAGGACTGGGCGGTCTCGAGAAACCGCTACTGGGGTACGCCCCTCAATGTCTGGGAGTGCCCGGACTGCGGCGAGAAGCTTGCGGTCGGCTCCCGAGAAGAGTTGGCAACGCTCTCCGGCGATGAGAGTGCAAAGACCGTCGAACTGCACCGCCCCTATGTGGATCGCTTTGTGATTCCCTGCCCGCACTGCGCAGGCAAGATGAAGCGCGTTCCCGAGGTGGTCGATGTCTGGTTTGACTCCGGCGCCTGCCCCTACGCAGAACTTCACTATCCCTTTGAGAACAAGGAACTCTTAGAGCAGCAGCTCCCGGCTTCTTTCATCTCCGAGGCGGTCGATCAGACCAGAGGCTGGTTCTACTCCCTGCATGCGGAGGCGACCCTCCTCTTCAACAAGCCGGCATTTAAGAATGTCGTAGTCCTGGGCCTCGTGCTGGACGAGAACGGCAATAAGATGTCCAAGTCGAAGGGCAATGCGGTCGACCCGATGGAGGCACTCGAGGCCTTCGGCGCGGATGCGATTCGCTGGTACTTCTACACCGCAGCGGCACCGTGGCTTCCGAAGAAGTTCTCGGAAGATGCCGTGCGCGAAGGTCAGAGAAAGTTCCTCGGAACGCTCTGGAACACCTACGCTTTCTATGTGCTCTACGCGGACATCGATAATTTCGATCCGACCAAGTATACGCTCGACTACGAGAAACTCTCGGTCATGGACAAGTGGCTGCTCTCGAAGATGAACAGCATGGTTCGCGATGCGGATAAGAACCTCTCGAACTACAGAATTCCGGAGACGGCTGCCGTGTTCCAGGAGTTTGTCGAGGACATGTCGAACTGGTACGTGCGCCGCTGCCGCAATCGTTTCTGGGCAAAGGGCATGGAGCAGGATAAGATCAATGCCTACATGACGCTCTACACGGCGCTGGTCACGCTCGCAAAGGCGGCGGCTCCCATGATTCCGTTCATGAGCGAGCAGATTTATCAGAACCTCGTGCGAACGGTCGATGCCGCTCAGGCAGAGTCCGTACACCTCTCTGACTATCCGGTCGCGGACGAGGCGCACATCGACCCGGAACTCGAGAAGAGCATGGACGAGGTGCTTAAGATTGTCGTGCTCGGCCGTTCGGCGCGCGAGGCTTCCGGCCGAAAGAACCGTCAGCCGCTCTCGAAGCTCTATGTCAAGGCGCCGGAGACCCTCGGCAGCTTCTATCAGGACATCATCCGCGACGAGCTGAATGTAAAGGAGCTCGAATTCACGGATGACGCGGAGCGCTTTGTGAACTATGTCTTCAAGCCGCAGTTAAAGACCGTGGGGCCGAAGTACGGAAAGCAGCTGAATGCCATCAAGGAGCACTTAAAGGCGCTGGACGGTCAAAAGGCTATGGCAGAGCTCAACGAGAACGACGCACTCTGCTTTGCGCTTTCGGACGGCTCGGAAGTAAAGCTTATGAGAGAGGATCTCTTAATCGAGAGCACCCAGTCGGAGCGCTATGTCTCCGCACAAGACAACGGCATTACCGTGGTGCTCGACATTGAATTAAACGAGGAGCTCATCGAAGAGGGCTTCGTGCGTGAGCTCATCTCCAAAGTGCAGACCATGCGGAAAGACGCCGGATTTGAGGTCACAGATCACATTGCGCTCGGCCTTTCCGGCAACGATAAGATTGCGACACTTGCGGAAAAGTACGAAGAATTGTTGAAGAATACCCTGCTTGCGGATGCGATTCATGGTGAATCGGCTGAAAATGGCGGAGATTTTGTAAAAGAGTGGAATTTGAACGGAGAACTGGTTACACTTTCTGTGAAACGCGTCGTAAAACAGTAAAATTACGGAGGAGACAATTTGGCAGGAGTTATCAGACGTTTGGATAAAGATACCCTGAAGAAGGAGATCATCAACAACTTAAAGACGCTCTACCGCAAGGATGTCAGCGAAGCAACGCTTCAGATGGTCTATCAGGCGGTCGCGTATGCGGTCAAGGATGATGTGATCGACAACTGGCTTGCGACGCATAAAGCGTATGACAAGGCAGACGCAAAGCGCGTCTACTACCTCTCGATGGAGTTTCTGGTCGGCAGAGCGCTCGGCAACACCATGCTCGCGCTGAAGGAAGAGCAGCTTATCCGCGAGGCGGTCGAGGAGCTCGGCTTCGATCTCACGGAGATTGAGGACGAGGAGAGAGACCCGGCGCTCGGAAACGGCGGTCTCGGCCGTTTGGCAGCCTGCTTCCTCGACTCGCTCTCTACCCTCAACTACCCGGCTTACGGCTGCGGCATCCGCTATCACTACGGCATGTTCCGCCAGAAAATCGAGAACGGCTACCAGAAGGAAATTCCGGACGAGTGGTTAAAGGATGGCTATCCCTTTGAGATTAAGCGTGACGAGTATGCCTGCGAGGTCAAGTTCGGCGGCTATGTCACGACCCGCATGGAGAACGGCGAGCCCCGCTTCTACCAGGAGAACTACCAGTCTGTCCGTGCGATTCCCTATGATCTCCCGGTCGTGGGCTACGGCAACCACATCGTGAACACGCTTCGCATCTGGGATGCGGAGGCAATTACACGCTTCCGCCTGGATTCCTTTGACCGCGGCGACTATCAGAGAGCCGTGGAAGAGCAGAACCTCGCGAGAACCATCTCCGAGGTCCTCTACCCGAACGACAACCACTACTCGGGTAAGGAGCTCCGCTTAAAGCAGCAGTACTTCTTCATCTCTGCTTCGCTCCAGACCGCAATCAAGAAGTTCTTACTGAACCACGATGACATCAAGAAGCTCCCGGATTTTGTCGTGTTCCAGATGAACGACACGCACCCCACGGTCGCGGTTCCGGAGCTCATGCGCATCCTGATGGACGAGCACAATCTCGGCTGGGAAGAGGCGTGGGAGATTACGAGCAAGGCCTGCGCGTACACGAACCATACCATCATGACCGAAGCACTCGAGAAGTGGCCCATTGAGCTCTTCTCCCGCCTGCTTCCGCGTATCTACCAGATTGTCGAGGAGATTAACCGCCGCTTTCTGCTTGCCATCGAGCACAAGTTCCCGGGCGATCAGGCGAGAAAAGATCGCATGGCCATTATTCACGACGGCCAGGTGCGCATGGCGTTCATGGCCTGCGCGGCTTCCTTCTCGATCAACGGTGTCGCGAAGATTCACACCGAGATTTTGAAGGAGCAGACGCTCCGCGACTTCTACGAGTTCACGCCGGAGAAGTTCAACAACAAGACCAACGGCATCACGCAGCGCCGCTTCCTGCTCCACGCGAACCCGCTGCTTGCCGGCTGGATTACGGAGCGCATCGGCGACAAGTGGATCACGGACCTCTCCGAGGTGAAGAAGCTCGGCGTCTATGTGGACGATGAGAAGAGCCGCCAGGAGTACATGAACATCAAGTACAAGAACAAGCTCCGCCTTGCGAACTACATTCTCGAGCACAACGGCATTGTCGTGGACCCGCGTTCCATCTTCGATGTTCAGGTAAAGCGCCTGCACGAGTATAAGCGCCAGCTCATGAACATTCTCCACGTCATGTATCTTTACAACAAGATCAAGGACAACCCGAACATGCCGTTCTATCCGCACACCTTTATCTTCGGTGCGAAGGCGGCGGCGGGCTATCACCGCGCAAAGCTCACGATTAAGCTGATCAATGCCGTGGCGGATGTGATCAACAACGACGCTTCGATCAACGGCAAGATCAAGGTTGTCTTCATCGAGGACTACAGTGTTTCGAGCGCGGAACTCATCTTTGCGGCGGCGGATGTCTCCGAGCAGATTTCGACTGCAAGTAAGGAGGCGTCCGGCACCTCGAACATGAAATTCATGTTGAACGGCGCACCGACCCTCGGCACCATGGACGGCGCAAACATTGAGATTGTGCACGAAGTCGGCGAAGAAAATGCCTTTATCTTCGGCATGTCCGCGGAGGAAGTCATTCAGCTTGAGCAGAACGGCGGCTACAACCCGATGGATATCTTCAATGCCGATCAGGAGATCCGCAGAGTGCTCATGCAGCTGATCAACGGCTTCTACTCGCCGGACGATCCGGAGCGCTTCCGCGACATCTATAACTCCCTGCTCACCGGTTCGAACGGAGACCGCCCGGATGTATACTTCATCCTGAAGGATTTCCGCTCCTATGCCGAGGCGCACGAGCGTGTGGACAAGGCGTACGCGGACGAGGAGAACTGGGCAAAGATCTGCATGCGGAACACCGCTGCGGCAGGCCCCTTCAGCTCCGACAGAACGATAGAAGAGTACGTGAGAGATATCTGGAAGCTCAAGAAGGTTCAGGTAGAGCTCTGAGTCGCTGAAACACGGAAAAGCCTTCCGTCGCAATAATAAAAAACCCGCCCTTTGCGAGTCGTTCGACTGCAAAGGGCGGGTTTTGTTTGAAGTATCTGTTTTATTCAATCAAATCCAGGAGCTGTGCGATATCCTTCTTTCCGAACTGCGGCGGTGCGTCGTTTACGAGGAAGCAGGGTACGCTCATAACTTCGTAGCGTTCGCGGAGCGCCGGGAAACGGTTTAAGTCGTAGACCTCGGTTCTGACCCTGGGGTTCAGGGTTGCAATGCGCTGGGCGCTCGTCACGAGCTCCGGGCACATGGTGCAGGAGAGGCTCACAAAAATCTTGATGGAAATATCCTTTTGCAGGGCGTCAATGCGGCTTCTCAGCTCTTCGGAGACCGCCTGTCCCGGGCTGCCCGCGTTGTAGAGCCCGAGCACAAAGGAGGTGAACTCGTGGCCGCCCGGCACGCCGTGGAAGCAGATCCCCGCGTAGCTTCCGTCCTCGCGGAACACGCGCACATAGGGGAGTTCCGCTTCGCCGTTTACGAGCGGATCCGGCGCGCTCTCCTCGGAGAGGGTCAGCTTATCGCTGAGCGCGGTGAGCGCCTCCAAATAGTGCCTGAGTTCGGAGGAGACCGCGCCCTCGTCCGTGTAGAGCTTCAGCGTGAGCCCCTCGGTGAGGCGCGAAAAGACCGTATTCAGCTGCTGTATCATTGCGCTGTCAAAGGGCGTATCGCCGCTCTGGGCCGCAGTGGCAGCCGGAGCGCTGTCCTGCGCCGCATGGACTGCGGCGCGCTTGGTCTGTACTTCCGCCTTGACGCCGGTCTCTCTCTGGCGCACGGAGATATACTTTTCAAGCTCGGTCGCCGCCGTCGCGCCGTCTCCGGTCGCAGTCACGACCTGACGAAGGTTCTTTTGGCAGACATCGCCCGCGGCATAAATGCCGTCGCGGCTCGTCTTTTGGTTGCGGTCGGTGATCACATAGCCGTGGTCGTCGAGCTCCGCGAGCCCCTTAAGGAGGCCGGCGGAGGGCGCGTAGCCGGCAAAGACAAAGACACCGAAGCTGCCGCCGTCCGCCGGACTGAATTCGGTAACCTCTCCGGTCTTTGAGTTCCGGTAGCGAATGCGACGAAGCAGGCTGTCGCCGGAAACCTCCTCCACCTCGGTGTCGTACTTCACCGTAATCTTTTCATGCTGCTTTGCGGGCTCCGCGACCTTTGCGGCGCAGGTAAAATCCTCCTCGCGAATCAGGATGGTCACATGGGAGGCGTACTTCGTGAGGAACACAGCCTCCTCCGCAGCGGCAAAGCCGCCGCCGACTACGAAGACCTCGCGGCCGGTGAAGAATTCGCCGTCACAGGTTGCGCAGTAGGCAACGCCGTGGCCTTTGTACTCTGCCTCGCCGGGGAAGCCTATCATGCGGGGGTGGGCGCCGGTCGCAAGTATCACGCCGTGGGTCAGGAAATCACCCTTGGCGGTCGAGAGGCGGTAAAAACCATCCTCCTCGCTGAGGGAGAGGACTTCGGCGAGTAAAAACTCCGCGCCGAATTGTTCCGCCTGAAGGCGCATGCGTTCGGTCAAAGCCTCGCCGCTCATCGGCGCGGCGCCCGGATAGTTTACGACCTCGGAGGTGATTGTAATCTGACCGCCGAACTTTTCTTTTTCGATAACTAAGACGCGATAGCAGGCTCTCGCAAGATAGAGACCGGCGGTCAGCCCCGCAGGGCCGCCGCCGATAACGATCGCGTCATAGAAAGATGCTCTCTCTGCTGACGTCATGGATATTCCTTTCTCTGTTTACAGTGCACCGACGAGATCCAGGCTCGGCTTCAGGGTCTCTGCGCCGGGGGTCCACTTTGCCGGGCAAACCTCCTCGCCGTGCTCGCGGACAAACTGGCAAGCCTGGAGCTTGCGGAGCAGTTCCTCTGCGTTGCGGCCCACATTGCCCGCGTTGACTTCGTAAGCGACAATCTTAAGATCCGGATCGACAATGAAGGTACCGCGCTCCGCAAGGCCTGCCTCCGGAATCAGAACTTCAAAGTCGCGTGCCAGCGCCTGGGTCGGGTCTGCGAGCATGGGGTAGGTGATCTTCGAAATCTTCTCGGAGTGGTCGTGCCAAGCCTTGTGGACAAAGTGGGTGTCGCAGGAGACCGAGTAAATCTCGCAGCCGGCCTTCTGAAACGCCGCGTAGTTGTTCTCGAGGTCCTCGAGCTCGGTCGGGCAGACAAAGGTGAAGTCCGCCGGATAGAAGAAGAAGACACTCCACTTTCCGCGGAGATCCTCGCGGTTCACGGTCTTAAAGTTGTTGTTCTGGAACGCCTGAACGCTGAATTCGCTGATTTCCTTGCCGATAAGAGACATGTGGTTTTCCTCCTTGAAAAAAATGTGGATGTGAATTAGTTTAATCTCATTAAGATTAGATGAACCAAATCATCTTGAGTCCATTCTAGCACGTAAAAACAGAATGTCAATAATAATTCCTATTTTTATTTGAACCTTTATTTTAAGAGAAATCCTTGTCCGAG
>CAUVLB010000022.1:0-9202 GCA_963552595.1 uncultured Stomatobaculum sp.
GGCGAGCCCTTGACTGATGAAAACTTGCAAAAGGCGAAGGAGAGCGATGCCGTGCTGCTCGGTGCCGTGGGAGGAAACGCCGAGACGTCTCCCTGGTACAAGTTGGCACCTTCGCTTCGCCCGGAGGCAGGTCTTTTGAAGATTCGGAAGGAGCTCGGGCTCTTTGCGAACCTGCGCCCCGCCTTTCTCTACCCGGAGCTTGCGGCTGCCTGCCCCTTAAAGCCGGAGCAGCTTCGGAACGGCTTTGACCTTGTGATTGTAAGAGAACTCACCGGCGGCCTCTATTTCGGCGCGCGCCGCACGGAAGTTGTGGACGGCGTTGAGACTGCGGTCGATACCCTGGTCTACACCGAGCCCGAGATTCGGCGCATTGCGATCAAGGCCTTTGAGGCCGCCGCAAAACGCAGAAAGTCTCTGATCAGCGTGGACAAGGCGAATGTCCTCGATACCTCGCGCCTCTGGCGCCGGGTTATGGAAGAAGTAGCCAAGGACTATCCGGAAGTCAAGCTCTCGCACATGCTGGTTGACAACGCTGCCATGCAGTTGGTTTACAATCCGGGACAGTTTGATGTCATCGTGACCGAGAACACGTTTGGCGACATTTTGTCGGATGAGGCGAGCATGGTGACGGGCTCCATCGGCATGCTGCCGAGCGCGAGCCTCAATGAGACGAAACTCGGGCTCTATGAGCCGAGTCACGGTTCCGCGCCGGACATTGCGGGACAGGATAAGGCAAATCCGCTTGCGACCATACTCTCCGCGGCGATGCTGCTTCGTTACTCCTTCGATATGGAGACCGAGGCGCGCGCGGTGGAGGCTGCGGTTGCGGCAGTATTGCGGGACGGTTACCGCACGCCGGACATTTACACCGAGGGCACGAAAAAGGTCGGCACCCGGGAGATGGGCGCGCTGGTCATGGCCCGCATCTAAACGAAATCATCTGATGTTAATTTTTGTTACGGCTTGGAAAGACATAGCCAGAAAGAAGGACTTACCATGTTAAGCGATCACGTGAAAGCGGGGATGCAGCAGGCACCCCACCGCTCTTTATTTAATGCACTCGGCTTTACCCAGGAGGAGATGAAGAAGCCGCTCATCGGCATCATCTCGTCCTACAACGAAATTGTTCCGGGCCACATGAACCTCGACAAGATTGTCGATGCCGTGAAGCTCGGTGTCGCAGAGGCGGGCGGTATGCCTGTCGTGGTTCCGGCCATTGCGGTCTGCGACGGCATTGCAATGGGACACACGGGCATGAAGTACTCGCTCGTCACAAGAGACTTAATTGCGGATTCGACCGAGTGTCTCGCGAGAGCGCATCAGTTTGACGCGATGGTCTGCGTCCCGAACTGCGATAAGAACGTGCCGGGTCTCCTCATGGCTGCGGCGCGCGTCAACATTCCGACCATCTTTGTGAGCGGCGGCCCCATGCTTGCGGGTCGCGTGAAGGGCGAGAAGCGCTCGCTCTCCAGCATGTTTGAGGCGGTCGGCGCTTATGCGGCCGGAAAGATGAGCATAGAGGATGTCTCGGAGTTCGAGGAGAAGGTCTGTCCGACCTGCGGCAGCTGCTCCGGTATGTATACGGCGAACTCGCTGAATTGCCTCACCGAGGTGCTCGGCATGGGGCTTCGCGGCAACGGCACGATTCCGGCGGTCTATTCGGAGCGCATTCGCCTCGCGAAGCACGCCGGCAACCAGATTATGGAGCTCTACCGGAACGATATCCGCCCGCGCGACATCATGACAGAGAAGGCATTTATGAACGCGCTGACCGTCGATATGGCGCTCGGCTGCTCGACCAATACCATGCTCCACCTTCCGGCGATTGCCCACGAGGCAAAGGTGAAGCTGGATGTGAACATTGCAAATGAGGTCTCCGCGCGCACGCCGAACCTCTGCCACCTCGCACCGGCAGGTCACACCTATATGGAGGATCTGAACGAGGCGGGCGGCGTCTATGCCGTGCTGAAGGAGCTCTCGAAGAAGGATCTCATCAACCTCGACTGCCTGACCGCGACCGGAAAGACGGTCGGCGAGAATATTGAGAACGCATGGAACCTCGACAAGGAGGTCATTCGCCCGATTGAGAATCCCTATTCCGAGACCGGCGGCATCGCAATTTTAAGCGGCAACATTGCGCCGGAGTCCTGTGTCGTGAAGCGCAGTGCGGTTGCACCGGAAATGTTGAAGCACAGCGGCCCCGCGCGTGTCTTTGACTGCGAGGACGATGCAATCGAGGCCATCAAGGGCGGAAAGATTGTCCCGGGCGATGTCGTTGTGATTCGCTACGAGGGTCCGAAGGGCGGCCCCGGCATGCGAGAGATGTTAAACCCGACCTCTGCGATTGTCGGCATGGGTCTTGGGTCCACGGTTGCCCTGATCACGGACGGACGCTTCTCCGGCGCAAGCCGCGGCGCTTCGATTGGCCATGTGGCACCGGAGGCGGCAGTCGGCGGTCCGATTGCGCTGATAGAAGAGGGCGATATCATCGACATCGACATCGATGCGCACTCCCTGAACGCACGCGTCTCCGAAGAGGAGTTCGCGGAGAGAAAGAAGAACTGGAAGCCGCGCATCAATGAAGTGGACGGCTATCTGGTCCGCTACCGCGAGCTTGTGACCGGCGCGCCCCAGGGAGCGGTGCTCTCGGTGGAAGGTTGGAAGCATGACTAAGCTGAGCGGTGCGGAAATTGTCATTGCCTGCTTAAAGGAGCAGGGAGTTGACACGGTATTCGGCTACCCGGGCGGCGCGATTCTGAATATCTACGATGCACTTTATAAGCATAGTGACGAGATTCACCATGTGCTGACCAGCCATGAGCAGGGTGCGGCGCACGCGGCCGACGGTTATGCGCGCGCAAGCGGGAAGGTCGGTGTATGCCTTGCGACCAGCGGTCCCGGCGCGACCAATCTGGTCACCGGCATCGCGAGTGCCTACATGGACTCTTCGCCCGTGGTTGCCATCACCTGTAATGTGGCCAATCCGGTGCTCGGAAAGGACTCCTTCCAGGAGATTGATATTGCCGGCATCAGTATGCCGATTACCAAGTACAACTTTATCGTAAAGGACGTGAAAGAGCTCGCAGGCGTGCTGCGCCGCGCATTTAAGATTGCGCGGAGCGGTCGCCCCGGTCCGGTGCTGGTTGATATCACGAAGGACGTGACAGCGGCGGTGACCGAGTATGAGCCGAAACCCCTTGCAATCGCAACGACGCGCGAACTCCCTGCGGCCGAGAAGCTCACGGAGGCGATTTCGCTGCTTCGCGCAGCGAAGAAGCCTTGCATCATGGCGGGCGGCGGCGCCATTTTATCCGAGGCGGCACCCGCGCTCACACGCTTTGCGCATAAGCTTAACGCCCCGGTCTGCTGTACCCTGATGGGACAGGGCGCCTTCGACCAGAACGACCCGCTCTACACGGGCATGGTCGGTATGCACGGCACCAAGGCTTCGAACTACACGGTCTCGGATTGCGATCTGCTCGTGGTGGTCGGCGCGCGCTTTTCGGACCGCGTCGCGGGAAGCCCGAAGCAGTTTGCGGCAAAGGCCGAGATTTTGCAGATTGACATTGACGAGGCGGAGGTCAATAAGAATATCCATGTCGCCGCGGCCCTAATCGGCGATGCGGGACAGATTCTTGACTGCCTCGCGGAGAGCCTTGAGCAGCAGCACCACAGAGAGTGGCTCGCCGAGATTCAGCGGCGCAAGGAGCAGTTCCCGCTGCAAATCGGAGAGGGACTTACGGGGCCGCGCGTCATCCGGGAGCTCGATGCGCTCACGCCGGACGATGCGATCATCGTGACCGAGGTCGGTCAGCACCAGATGTGGGCGGCACAGCACTATACTTACCGTAGCCCGAGAACCTATCTCACGAGCGGCGGCCTCGGCACCATGGGCTTTGGCCTCGGCGCTGCCATCGGCGCGCAGAGCGCTATGCCGGAACGCGTGGTCGTAAACGTTGCGGGAGACGGTTGTTTCCGTATGAACATGAATGAGCTCGCGACGGTCGCCCGCGAAGAGCTCCCGCTGATTGAGCTGATTGTGAATAACCATGCACTCGGTATGGTTCGCCAGTGGCAGACTTTGTTCTATGAAAAGCGCTACTCGTCGACCGTACTCAGGGACAGTGTGGACTACTGCAAAATTGCCGAGGCCATGGGCATCAAGGCCTACCGTGTGAAGACGGTCGAAGAGCTCCGCGCGGCGCTTTCGGAGGCAGTT
Source organism: uncultured Stomatobaculum sp. (assembly GCA_963552595.1). GTDB lineage: Bacteria > Bacillota > Clostridia > Lachnospirales > Lachnospiraceae > Moryella. The sequence goes on from CAUVLB010000022.1 coordinate 4,220, forward strand.
GCAAGTCGCAAGCCGGCGGTGCTGGAAGTCCTGATTGATTCCGATGAAAAGGTCTTTCCGATGTGCCCGCCCGGCGCAGACTTAAAGGAAGTTTTTGACGAGACGGATTTATAACTAAAACGTCTCAAACTGTGATAGAGTAAATGTAAGAAATTGTTTTGTTTTTCATATTGCAAAAGGAGAGGAGAGGGGATGGCACGCGTGTATAATTTCAGCGCCGGAAGAGATGCTTAATTACAAGGGCTGCGGAATGTCGGTCATGGAAATGAGCCATCGCTCCAAGATGTTTCAGGATATTCTGGACACCGCGGAGCAGGACTTCCGCGAACTCCTCGCTGTACCGGACAACTATAAGGTGCTCTTTATTCAGGGCGGCGGGCATGTGCAGTTCGCCATGGTTCCGATGAACCTCATGAAAAACCGCAAGGCGGATTATGTGGTGACGGGCCAGTGGGCCAAGAAAGCCATGCAGGAGGCCGCGCTCTACGGCGATGTGCGCGCGGTGGCGTCGAGCGAAGATAAGGTTTTCAGCTACATCCCGGACTGCGACAATCTTCCCATACGGGAGGACGCGGACTATCTCTATATCTGCAAAAACAATACAATTTACGGCACGGTGTTTCACAAGATGCCGAACACCAAGGGAAAAGACTTGGTCGCGGATGTCTCCTCCTGATTCCTAGCGGCGCCGGAGAAGATTACGGACTACGGCATACTCTGGGGCGGCGTACAGAAAAATGTGGGACCCGCCGGTATGGCAATCTGAGCGCGCCATGGAAGCGGCGCTCTCTAGCGGCAAGGTGAGACTCTATGTGACCGACTTCGCGAATCCGCTCTCCGTGAAACTGGAGAACGCCATCGTGACCCCTCACCTCGGCGCTTCGACGGAGGAGGCCGAGGATCACTGTGCGGTCATGGCGGTCAAGGAGCTCATGGATTATCTGGACAACGGTAACATCCGCAACCCCGTGAACTACCCGGACTGTGATATGGGAGTTCCGGCGAGCGCGCAGCGAATTGCGCTGCTCCACAGAAATGTGCCGAATATGATAGGCCAGATCAGTGCGGAGCTCGCAAAGCGAAACATCAACATCGACAAAATGACAAACAAGAGTCGCGGCGCGTATGCGTACACCCTCTTGGACCTCGAGAGCTGCCTGCCCACAGAGGATGAGGCGGCCCTCAGAGCCATTCCGGGTGTGATACGTTTCCGCGCAGTGACAGGAGGCTGAAATGGCAGAGGTAAAGGCGTTTTGCGCCCTTCGTCCGAATGAGAAGCAGGCGGCGGAGGTTGCGGCCCTCCCCTACGATGTTTACACGAGAGAGGAGGCGAGAGCGGCGGTGCAGGGGCACCCGCTTTCCTTCCTAAACATTGACCGCCCGGAGACCCAGTTCCCGGAGGACTGCGATATGTACGCGCAGGAGGTCTATGAGAAGGCGCGGGATATGCTGCGCGAGCAGACGGCGGCGGGTGTCTATGTGAGAGAGGAGAAGCCGGTATACTTCTTCTACGAGCTTAGCGTTGAGAGCGGCGTGCTTGCGCCCCTCTTACAGGGACACAGCCAGACCGGTGTGGTTGCCTGCTCTTCGGTGGACGACTATCTGAATCAGGTGGTCCGGAAGCACGAAAACACGAGAGAGGAAAAGGAGAGGGATCGCATACGCCACGTGGATATTGTGGATGCGCAGACCGGCCCGATTTTCCTAACCTACCGCGGCACCGAGGCCTTAAAGGCCTGCGAGTCGCGCGCAAAGCAGCAGGCGCCGATTTACGACTTCGTGGGAGATGACGGCATCCGCCACCGCGTGTGGCGCGTTTCGGACGAGTCAGAGGTTGCGGCCATCACCGAGGGCTTCCGGGCGGTACCGACCACTTACATTGCGGACGGCCATCACCGCGCGGCTTCGGCGGTCAAGGTTGCGCTGAAACGGAGAGAGGAGCATCCGGATTACACAGGCAAGGAGGAGTTTAACTACTTCCTCTCGGTGCTGTTCCCGGAGGAAGAGCTCCGCATACTCCCCTATAACCGCGTGGTCGATGATCTGAACGGCGAGAGCCCGGCGGATTTATTACTTGCACTCGACCAGGTCTTTACGATACGCGACTGCGGCGAGACGGTGCCGACGCCCGAAAGGAGAGGTGAGCTCGGCATGTATCTCGACGGTCATTGGTATGCCCTCGGTGTGCGCGAGGAACTTCGCTCGGAGGATCCGGTGGAGGGACTCGATGTCTCCTTCCTTCAGGATGAAGTACTTTCCCCGCTGCTCGGCATCGAGGATCCCAGAACCTCGGAGCGCATCCGCTTTATCGGCGGCATTCGCGGCAGCGAGGAGTTAAAGCGCCTGGTCGATCAAAATGGCGGCGTTGCCTTCCTCATGTATCCGACGCAGATGGAAGAGTTACTCTCGGTTGCGGATGCGGGGCTTTTGATGCCCCCGAAGTCCACTTGGTTTGAGCCGAAGCTTCGCAGCGGACTCTTCATTCACAGCTTATGAGCAAGCAGCAGTTTTTAGATGAGCTCGCAGCGCGCCTCCGAGAGGAGGGCGCCGAGCTATTGGTCGCAGAGAATCTTAACTTTTACCGGAGCTACATTGAGGGTGAGGTCGCAAAGGGACGCACGGAGGAAGAGGTGCTCGCGGAGCTCGGAAACCCGTCGCTCATTGCGCGGTCCATACTGGATGCCGCGGGCTTTCAGGTAGACGGCATGCCGGATCGAAATCCGCAGGGAGATCTCGGCGCGGGGGCTTCACGGCACTACCGCGAGCAGAGCGAAACGCAGCAAGAGGAGAGCGATATTCACGTAAAAGTGCAGCGCTTCAATTCCTGGCTGCTGGGGCTCTTATTCCTGCTCTTTGCGCTTCTCTTGATACTTGCGATTGCGGGTTTGATTATTTGGGCGGCGCCCGTCATCTTTGCGCTGCTGGCATTCCGTTTTGTGTATCAGGCGCTGAGCGAGTTGTTTCGGCGCTAAACCATAAGAGTCATAGCCAGAAGGAGGAGAGAGGAAATGTTCAGTTCAAAGAGCAAGACAGAACCGGTTATCCCTGCGTCGGTCAATAAGATTGACACCATCATCGGTGAAAAGACGCGGGTCGAGGGAACGCTTCACACCCAGGACACGACAAGAATCGACGGCAGGATTAAGGGAGAAGCCATCTCCGACGGCTATCTGATCATCGGTGAGAACGGCTATGTGGAAGGCGATATCCGGAGCGAGAATATGCTGATTGCGGGCACCGTGCAGGGGAATATCTTTGTGCGCGAGCGCCTCGAGGTCACCGAGAACGGCAAGATCATCGGTGATATCACAACCAAGTCTCTGATTATCGCGGAGGGCGCATCCTTCGCCGGCAAGTGCACCATGACCTCGCTGCAGAAGACGCAGGACGGCGTGCAGAAGGAGGCAGAGAAGCATGTGGAAGCGAACCGAAAAGAGCAAAAGGCCCAGGAAGCAAAGTAAAAAAGAGACGGGGTTTACCCTGCTTCTGCTCTCGAACAGCGAGAAGAAGCCGGTGCAGTTTCAACTGCCACCTCTCTTTTTCAAGGGGGTGCTCACGGTGGTTCTTCTCTTGCTCGGTCTCACAGGCTACGGCCTGATATCGGCGGCGCTCTTAAAGCCCGTTGCGCGTCAAAAAGCGGCGCTCGAGCAGGAAATTGCGCTTTTAAAAGTGGAGCAGGACAGAATACGCTCGGAAAACCGGAATTTGAAGGCATATACCGAGCAACAGGACAAGGAGATGCAAAATCTCCAGGAAGTCTCGGACGAAATCAAGAGCAATATCGAGAATCTTAAGGGGCGGGACAGCGAAATTCGCGGAAAACTGGGGCTCTCCGAGGGAGAGCCGGCTTCTTCGGGCAATGCGAGTCAGCCGTCGCAGGCACCGCTCGGCACAGCGCAGAGCACGGCGGAATTACAGCCGCTTGCGCTCGGCGACGCCGGCGAGGGCGAGGAGTACAACAAGCTTGACGGCAGTGCCGCTGAGGTCATTTTGCAGCGGGAGAGCAGTGTACAGCTCTCGGTGCTGATGGGCGCACGGCAGCGCAGCAACACCATGCAGCTCGCCGCGGAGTTACAGCGGGCGCAGGCCTTGGTTTCACTCACCTCGGATAACTACGACGAGTATGAGGGCGTGGTGGCCTCTCAGGAGTTTCAGGCAGAGCAGAGGCGGGAACGGGCACGGCAGCGGCGGCAGACCGTCATCAGCTATGCGCTCTCCTTCCTCGGCGGACGCTATGTCTACGGCGGAGAAAATCCCTACTCGGGAACGGACTGCTCCGGCTTCACGCGCTACATCTTAAGCCATGCGGGCGGCGTGTACATTAACCGCACGGCGGCGGAGCAGGCGCAGCAGGGCAGGGAGGTCTCGATTGAGGAGGCAAAACCCGGAGATTTGATTTTTTACAGCAACGGAAGTCGTGTGAACCATGTCGCCATGTACATCGGCGACGGCAGAGTGGTGCACGCTTCCAATGAGAGAAACGGTATCATGGTTTCGCGTTGGAACTACCGGAATCCGGTGCACATCCGAAATATACTCGGCGAGTGAGCAATGACGTAATACTTTTGTAACAATATTGAGGGGGCTTGTGCGGATATATGCGCAAGGCCCTCTTTTTTGCGCCCGAAAGCTGAGGATGTTGGAAAGAATTGAGGCTAAATGTAAAGAATTTGTAAAAACCTTGACGGGAGAGCTCGGGGAGGCTATACTAGCGACTGTAACAATTCCGTAACAAGTAAGGAATTGTTCTGTAACAAGAACAAAGAGAGAGTATGAGAGAGCGTCCAAGACGACTTAGCTTTTCAACGGAGGGACAATCGATGAATCAATTTAGAAAATATCTGGCACTGGCAACCCTTGCTTCTGTGATTTCTGCGGGCAGCGCAGTGACTTCGATGGCAAGCCCCAAGGTCATAAAGAACACGGCAGCTTGGGTCGAAGAGGCGAAGGAGCAGGCTGAGGCAGAGCGCGCAGCGGAAGAGG
>CAUVLB010000023.1:0-8962 GCA_963552595.1 uncultured Stomatobaculum sp.
ACCAGCCCGTTTTCTTGCTGAAAATGTGCAACAGAAGATCCGGGTGATTGTGGTTTCTTCCGTTGTGGCTCGTCGCAAAGTAGAGCGGATCCCGCTCTCTGTCCGCGCTGCGTTCTCCCAGAGTCTGGTTATAAACCAGCGCGAGGCGCACCTCCTCGTTTTCGTAGCAGACCCGGCTTCCGTCCCGAAGCGAAAAGCCGCCGCCCTCACCGACCTCGTAGCTCTCCTCCCGATCTGTCTCGGTCGCAAAGTCTTCGAGCACATGCCGCAGTTTAAAATAGCACCAGAGTTCGTATAGCAAGCTGCTCTTTTGATAACTCAGGCGGTATATCTCCCGCATGGTGAGCCCGAGATGATCCCGTTCGAGCGATAGATGCAGACAGTACAATATGTAGTAGCGATTGTCCGCCAGCATGGCCTGTGAAACCGCATAGACCTGCCGCGCCGAAATCTCGCGGTACCAGGGCATATTGCAGAGGGTGTTCAGAAGGTGGCGGTAGCGCCGCACCGTCTCCGCAAACTCCCGCATGCGCCCGCCGCTAAGCTGCTCATCTTCCGTGTACTTTAAAAAGCCCACGAGCTTTGCCAGTATTCCCTCCGCCATCCTGCGGAGCATGCGATTTTCGTCGATGTCGTAGTCGAGCCGCTTCTTCGGAATCAACTGCACGTGGGAGATGCCGCCGCGCGCCAGGTTGCTGCGCATGCTCTTCGCATCCACTCTGCCGCCCGCCTGCACCGGCTCCTTTTCATAGCTCGTCTTAATCGCATAGCGCGGCTGTTCCATGATGTCTCGCATCGCGGCAAAGACCTTACTCTCCTGCGCTTCCAGGCGCTCCAGGTCCCGAAAGGCGCGCAGCGGGAGCGCCTGCTCACCGCCTATCCCGCGCCCCTCCGCGCCCTTTTTCCAGACTCGGCTTAAGCCCTCAAATTCTTCCTCCAACTCCTGTTGCATGAGCTGCCACTCGCTCGCCTCGAGCTGTCGCGGCTGCACCGCAAAGTTCCCGTAATAGCGCCTTCCCTCTGCCTCGACAAAGAACACCATGCGCTCAACCAGCAATCCCTCCTGTCCGCCGCCGCAGAGCCGAAACAGACGCTCCGAGTGGGTGATGTAATCGCCCGCGGCATCGCTCTTAACAAAGCGCTGATCGAGCGCCGCATCCAAACAGGGGAGATAGAGCTTTGCCCCCATATCCTCAGAACGAAACAGAAGGTCCACGCCCTCGTTTTCCTTCACCGAAATCGTCGGAGTAGCCGTGAGACTGTTGGCCGCGGGCACCGTAACAAAGCGCGTCGCCTCCACACTGCGACTGATTGCGGCTCCGTTTTTATCGATATAGGAAGTGTGTATCACTGTCAGGGAAAAGGGGAGCTTAACTGCAGTAGCCATAGCTCTCAATCTCCTTTTTCTTCTGTGCGAGTATCGCCCGGCATCTCGCGAAGGGCGAGAGTGCCTTGTGCTTCTCCAACACAGCAAAGAGACTGCTCTCGCCGTCTTCTCCGAGCGCCGGTCCCACCACGCTCTCGACACCTCTTAGCTTTGTCAGCACGCGCTGTGCGAGCTGTAAATCCAGCGCGTCCGCAAAGCTGAGACCTTCTTCCTCGGGCAGATTGCTGAGATATTTCACCACACTCTTCACGACACGCGGACCCGCACCGTACTTGCTACTTAAGCTCTGCAGCGCACAGTGTACATCCCAGAGCAGCGCACGCAGTTCAAGTTCATTCGAAATAAGGTCCTTTGCGAGCAGCTTCTCGTAATCCTGGGTGCTCCAGACCTGTGTTTTTCCAATCGCAGCAAAGCTCTTGTCCTCCCACTCGGTCGCGTAGTTCAGCACCTCAAGCTCTATCACATTGGCGCGGTCCAACACCTTATCCGAGAAGTGGAAGGTGGTCTCATCCACATTGACCGTGCCGATAAACTTCACATTGCTGCCGATTTCAATCCGGAAGGGGTAATCCGCCGCGTTGTAGAGCTTCCCCATATACTGCTTGTCGTAAAGCTGCAGTTCCCGCTGCCCCGCCGGTCTCTCGAGGATCGAGAGGAACTGGCTGAAATAGTGCTCGACCCGCGCGAGGTTCATCTCCTCAAAGCAGACCAAGAAGAGCTTGTTCTTATTCTCCTCCCGCTGGGCGCGCACCAGGAAGTCCACAAAACCGGAATCCGCCGCGTGGTAGACCATGTGCGCGAGATCCACATAGCCGAGGAGATCGGAATCGTCGTTCCAGGACGGGCGCACCGGCACCATGAGAATCTGGCTGTCCTCCAAGTCCGCGCTCGCATTGAGTCCGAGTGCCTTCGCATAGATATTGACCAGCGAAGACTTACCCGTGCCGCTGAGACCCGAGAGAATTACGAGATCGTTGCACTTGACCGCCGTGTGGAAGTTAACGAAATCACTGCGCTTATAGTAGCAACTACTCTTCTGTGCATAGTAATCCATCATGTTGAGAATCAGCGCCTCGTTCTTCTCAGCCGTCGGAATCTGCGCAAGATCCTTCTCGTCCACCGGATTCTTGAGTTCCGTCTCCAGATCCCCCTCGCAGAAGTCCTCTCGCGCCTCTGCCGCCTCATCGAGAGCAAGGTCTCCCTCTTCCGCTTCGGAAGCAGGCGCGTCCCCTATTGCCTCCGCAGCACGCTCGGCCTCGGCTCGCGCCTCCGCTTCCCGCTTGGCCTCGGCCCGCGCCTCCGCTTCCCGCTGTCTCTGCTCGTCCTTCTCATCTTTCACCGCCTGCAGCACAGCGCTCTTTAACTGATTGTCAATCTTCCGGTAGATATCACTCGGCACATAGCTCACGCAGGGATTGTAGCTGTCGTCGTAGACAAAGTACTCCATGAACTCACTGAGATCGATCGTAAAAAGATGCCGTGCATGCAGAACGCAAGCACCGACCGGATCCGTGGCCGCGCGATCAATGCTGCCGACCGCAAACAGCTTCCCGTCCTCCTCCATCCAGAGCACAAACGCGGGCGAAGAACTCTCAAGGTCATACCCGTAGAGGCTGCCGAGCCCTTCTCCGAAGCGAATACAGGACATGAATTCCGCGCGCGTGTCGTAACTGCGATGCAAATTCCAGTTCTTCATGTACTCCCACTCACGCACCTCTTCGTTGTTCTTGCTGCAGAATACCGGAACCGCATAGAACTCCGTGTTTTTGTCGAAGGCCTTGGGAACCGGAACCAACTGTACATCCTGCATACTGCGCACTTCGGTACCGTTCGTGTTTTTGCTCTGCACTTTGAAAATAAAGAGCTGATTTTCCATAAAGTTCTCGAAATTTTCAATGCGCTCTTCGACACTCGCATAGACATCATCCGTAAAGTCATTGATCAGATTTCCGAAGCCCGTGACAAACGAAGTCGCGGCATCCGGTAACATCAGCGTTTTTACATTGAACTGAATAATCCCCACGCGATTGATAAAAATCGAGCCTCTTCCTGTCTCTCCGTTTTGCGCCAGTCTTCCGATATATTCTCTGTAATTTTTTGTCATTTCCGTAGCCTCTCCTCAATGGCCTGTTTGACATCCGCAATTGTGGTTATTTTTAAGCTGCTGAACTGTTTGATTTTTACCTTGTCCGCAAAGCGAAGGGTTCCGCTGACATTCCAGATTTCCGCGTACTCCTTCCACGAAAGCTCTTCTAAGGCATCCGCTTTTGCGCGCAAGTCGCAATTTAATTCTTCGACTTGCTCTGATAAGTCAATTCTTGAAAAAATAAGAATTTTCGGTTGTTTTCGCTTTTCAATGAGATATTTCTCCTCGTACTTTTTAAGTCCCTCGATTTGCTTTAAAAGCGCCTGCTTTTCACGCTCGGAATGCCTGCATTTCTCTTCGAGTTCTCCGATTTTATCCCGTGCGATTTCGGCTTCTTGTTCCGCGTTTTTCTTTAATTCTTCGCACAGGGCTTCAGCGCGCCTCTGCTCTTTTCTGGCCAGCTCTGTCTCTCGTTTTTCATTGTCCAAGCAAATGCGAAATTCCTGTTTTTCTTCTTTGTACTTTTTCTTCTGTTCCTGATTTTCCTCTCTGAGCGCCTCCAGTTGTCTTTGCAGCTCCTTAAGCTGCGTCTCCAAAGACTCGAGCTGCTTATCTGTCTCAGATTCGCACTCCTCCTCCGTGTCCTCTTCCTTGCTCCCCTGTTCCGTAGCATCCTCGCTTGCCGCACTCTCCGCTTTTGTCTCGTCTTTCTCCGGCATCTGCCAAGCAGTAGTCGTCGTGTCCTCCTTTGCGTGATAGAGTAGCTCTCCCATTGCAATGGTCATCTGATTCGACTGATCCAAGAGATGAAACAGCAGCGGCAGGGGCAAAAGATGCAAGCCCTTGCGGTGCTTTGGGGGCACATAGCTGCCTCGCTTTTCAACAAAAAACTCCAAGAAGCTTCGTCTCTCTGCCTGAGACATGTGTTTCAAATCCTTTTTCAACAGTGCGGGCGTATACTTTCCGCTTAAAGCTTTTTTCCTTATGAACTGTACAGCCAAAGCTCCTCCTCCTTTCGTTTTGATGATTGTATTGTGCGCCAGGGGTTCGCTTTCTTCAAGCCCCCCGACCTATCCAAAACGTACAATTTTAAGGGTCATTTCTCAACACGATTACCAATTGATGCGATCCCACTAAATAAGCGGAAGAAATACGCACAGCAAGCAGTGGCATAATCTGTTTTTTATGGTAATAACCATGAATACTCGGCATATTACATTTTCGGCTCAAGATCCCCCGGTGTCCCAAATCGTATTCCGATAGCCTCCTCTGTTTTCGGTCCCGTTTTTGTTTTTAACCGGAGTATGGTATCCAACCGGGGAATGCGGGCAAGCCTTCCTGACCCTTTACGAATACAAATGTGCCCGGACTATCCGGAATCCTCTTTTAACCCGCTTTTTCTCGACATAAATGAATACCTACGAATCCATAGCCGGAATCGTAACGGATATCCGTCACGCAAGTATGTCGTCCGGTGAATTCCCCAGTTATTTGATACAGGCACATCTACCGGTGATTCTTGAAAAAAACATTACCGAGATGTATCATATGTTTTCCTTGGATTCATAAGCACAGCCTCAAAGTTGTAATTGTTTTCCACGCAAAAGTCCGCCGTACCATACTCTCTTATGGTCCGGCGGACTTGTTTGATTGCTTTTCTGTTTTAACGCCTCTTCTTACGCGCTCTTCTCTTCCTCTAAGAGATTGGTCATACTCTTTAAGCCCGTCACAAGGGTGGAGCCGTTGTGCAGGAGCGCACCGGTCGCGGGCGGAAGCATGCCGCCGACACCGAGCGCAATTAAGAGTGCGTTGAAGCCGATGATGAAGTTGTAATTCGAGTGAATGCGGCGCATCAAAGCCATGCTGAGCGCCCGGAGGAATACCAGCTCGCGCAGGTTCTCCGCGGAAAGCGTGATATCCGCGACCTCACGCGCAATTGCCGCACCGTCGGAAATCGCAATGCCGACATCCGCCTCGGAGAGCGCCGGGGTGTCGTTGACACCGTCGCCGATCATGATGACCTTGCGGCCCGCCTCATGTTCCTTCCGCACAAACTCTGCCTTGGTCCCCGGGAGTACCTCAGCGTGGTACTCATCGAGCTCCAGCTGCGCCGCAACCGCGGCTGCGGTCTTCTCGGAATCGCCTGTCATCATGCATATCTTGGAAATGCCGAGCGCACGAAGTCCCTTTACAATCTCCGGTGCCTCCTCGCGAATCGGGTCAAAGATGCAGATGACCGCGCAGAGCTTTCCGTCGATTGCAAGATAAAGTCTGGAATACTCATCCGGCAGTGCCTCGAGCTTCTTCTCATCCTTCTTTAAGAGCTTGCACTTCTCGTCCTCAAAGACAAAGTGATAGGAGCCGATGACTACCTTCTTGCCGTCAATCTCGGATGCAATGCCGTGCGCAACCACGTAGTGCACCTTGGAGTGCATCTCCTTGTGGCGGATGCCGCGCTTCTTTGCCTCGCCGACCACGGCGTTTGCAATGGAATGTGGGTAGTGCTCCTCGAGGCAAGCCGCAATCTTCAGCGCCTCAGCCTCTTCCATATCGTTGAAGGTCTCGATGTGCATGACTGTCGGCGTTGCGCGGGTCAGGGTACCGGTCTTATCAAAGACAATGGTATCTGCCTCCGCAATTGCCTCCAGGAACTTACCGCCCTTCACGGATACATTGTGATCGCCCGCCTCACGGATTGCCGAGAGCACGGAAAGCGGCATGGAGAGCTTCAATGCGCAGGAGAAGTCGACCATCAGGAACGCAAGCGCCTTCGCAATGTTCCGCGTAATCAGGAAGGTCAGCGCAGCGCCGCCGAATGAGTACGGAACCAAACTGTCCGCGAGATGGTAAGCTCTCGCCTCGGTGTTGGACTTTAACTTCTCCGACTCCTCAATCATCTTGACGATCTTGTCGTAATGGCCGGTACCCTGTACCTTTGCGACGCTGATGATGCACTCGCCCTCTTCGACCACGGTTCCCGCATAGACATAGGCTCCTGCCTTCTTCTCAACCGGCACGGATTCACCGGTCATAGATGCCTGGTTCACCGTCATCTCGCCCTCGACCACGGTTCCGTCGAGCGGAATCACGTTCGAAGTGCGAACCACAATGCGGTCGCCTACCTGTACGTCCTTGACATCGATCAGAACATCGGCGCCCTCGGTCTTCATCCAGACCTTTTCGACCTGCAGGCTCATCGCGCGTGCCAGGTCGCCGACCGATTTCTTATGTGTCCACTCCTCAAGAATCTCACCGACCTCTAAGAGGAACATAACCGAGGAAGCCGTACCGAAGTCTGCGCGGAGTACCGAAGCCGCAATCGCAGTCGCATCGAGAACCGGGACTTCCAGGCCGCGTCTCAAGAGACAAGTGACGCCGGTCACCACATAACGTAAGCTCTTAACCGCCGTCCAAGCCGCACGCAGCGGCGCAGGCAAGAAAAGCATTCTCGCGCCGTGAAGCGCCACCTTCCAGAAGAGTTTCTCCTGGTAGTAGCGGTTCATCGCCCGTCCGCTGTCCTCGGGAACCAACGAGAGTGCGTACTCATCCCGGTATGAAAAATCACAGAGAGCGTCAATCAGCCGCTCTCTGTGATCCGCCTCTCGATTGTACTTTACAATTGCGTCACAGGTTCGCTCAAAGATTTTGACATCCTGAACGAAGGGCAGTGCTCGCAGGTAGTACTCCAGAATATCCGCCTCGGAGAGCGACATGCGCGTGTCCGCCAAGTGGACACGCATCACATTTCTGGATTCGTGGCGTATTGTGTATCTCATGCCTCGGTCGCTGCCTCGTGCTCTTCAACCAGAGCCTTTGCCTCCTGATATGCTCTCTCGGACTCCTCTGCGTAGCGACGCTCGTTGATGTCCTTTGCGTCCTCGTAGATGTCATCGCAGTTCTCGCGGAGCGTGGAAACGGTCTTCATCACGCAGTCCTTGCCGCGAAGCACCGCAGCCGTTGCCTGCGTGTAAGCACCCTTCGCGTCCTTGGACTTGAGAATCGCAACGCCTGCCGTACCGAACAGAGCACCGCCGACAAACATACCAACCTTAAACAGATTCTTTACACCAAACATAATTCTACCTCCTCGTTTGTGCTTGTTTTCTTGTCTTAATCATAGTTTACCGCAATCTATAAAAAGTGCAAAGTAAACTTATTTTGAATACTCTAACAGCTTTTAGTGAAATTCATTGCAGATAGTGTACTATAACTTCAGCTGTCAGCATGAGTATCGAAAGCAAAAGTACCGCGATTAGATGAAAACGGTAGCTTAAACTAAGATACGCCATATATTCGCGTATTGTCGCATTCAGCGTGTAGTACCATTTGGTTTTGGCGCCGAAGCCCTTACAGGGGAGATGCAGTCGCCGCGCGATGAGCAGCGCGCGAAACACATGGTAACTCGTGGTCACGACTGCAACCCGCGGATGGGTCCGCTCCATCAGCTCTCTGGAAAATTCGAGGTTCTCCCAGGTATTTCTGGAGCGCCGCTCCACCAGAATACGCTCCGGCGGCACCCGTCTTGCGAGTGCGTAACGTGCCATGGCCTCGCCCTCGGTGATATCCTCTCCCGGCCCCTGACCTCCCGAGAGTATGAGAAGCGCCTTCTTATTCTTCTTTAAGAGCGAAATACCGCGCTCGATGCGGGACGCAAGCAGCGGCGGGACACGTTCTCCCTTGAGCCCCGCTCCGAGCACCACAATGTAATCGAAGTTCTGGTTGTCCCGACGGTGAATCAGGTTCAGCAGGGACGAAATCGCATAGACCGCAAAGAGGAAGAGTCCGTAGGCAATCCAGAGTCCCACCACACTGTAGGCAAGGCGCCCCGCAAAATTGCCCTTCCAGTTTCCGAACTGCGGCCAATAGATGAGGTACAAAAGCAGAAAAATCGCAAATAGCAGCGAAAGCATGTTTCGGGTTCTGAGTCCTTCCCGGCGCAAAATACGGATTCCTTCTATAAAGAAACTGCCGACCAATAAAAACGGGAAGAGGAGTACTCCGAGCGTAAAGGCAAGCGCAAGCAGCAGAAGCAAAAACGAGACCGGCGGATACGCCTGCCCACTGCCGAGAAATCTAAGCAATAACAGGCCGAAGAAAATCCCGCAGCCGCCGAGCGCCAAGAGACAGCTCACACCGCTCCAAAGCGTCCTGGGATCTCGCCACATGACAAACAAAAATGCCGCGACAGTGAGCAGTGCTGCGATTTGTACGACATTCAATACCAAAACTTGTGCTTCTTGCTCCAAGCATTCACCTCCTTCTCCGGATACGACTCATTTGAATTTGACAGCTCTCATTCGAATATAACAGCATACCACAGGCTGCAGCTTTTTCACCACTTTTATTGCGATCCGGTCCATCTTTCCGAAAACTCTAGTGCCCCCTGCTACATATAGCTCTTGCACTGTTTCTGTCTATGCAAAGTGCAGAAGTGAGCTTACACGCCGCGACAATCACAGCTTTCGAAAGCATTCCCCGGTACGAGTCTC
>CAUVLB010000024.1:0-8769 GCA_963552595.1 uncultured Stomatobaculum sp.
CGAGCGATTCGGGAACTGCGTGAGGCTGCCGGTGATCACGAAGACCTTTCCGGCGTAGAGCTCGGATTCCGCCCCGGCGCTCGCCTCGGGCTCCAGCCTCACTTCCGAAATGAGCTCGTCGATAATCTCTTGCTCCCGCGGATCGGCAAAGAAGTTCACGATATCCGCCGCCATCACTTCGCCGATGCCGTCCACCTCGGTCAGCGCTTCCGCACTCGCCGCTCGCAGCGCCGCAAAATCTCCGCGAAAGGCCTTTGCGAGCACCTTCGCATTCTGCACGCCCACGCCCGGAATACCGAGGCCGTAGACAAAGCGGGACAAAGGCATGCTTCTCGCCTTCTCGGCCGCCTCGATGAGCTTTGCCGCCGAGGCCTCGCCAAAGCCCTTCAGCGCCGCAATATCCGCCTCCGCACGCTTTAAGCGGAAGAGATCCGCATAGCGGTGGATGAAGCCTTCCTGAATCAGCTTTTCGAGCGTGGTCTCCGAGAGTCCCTCGATGTGAAAAGCGTCTCGACTCGTCATCAGCGCAAAACGCTTTACGCGCTTAATCGCGCAGTCCGGGTTCACACAATAGAGAGTCTCCGCGTCGTTCTCCTTGCGAATTTCCGTCTCCGTGCCGCAGACCGGACAGTGCGCGGGCGGCTCTGCCGTACCGCTCTTTGTGAGGTTCTCCGCAATCTGCGGGATAATCATATTGGCCTTGTAGACCCGAATGCGGTCGCCTATGCCAAGCTTCAGACCGCGGAGCACACTCACGTTGTGGACGCTTGCGCGCCGCACTTCCGTGCCCTCTAAGTCCACCGGGTCGAAAATCGCGACCGGGTTGATGAGTCCCGTCCGCGAGGGGCTCCACTCAATCTCGCGGAGCACCGTCTCCGCCTGCTCGTCCTGCCACTTAAAGGCAATGGCGTTCCTCGGAAACTTTGCCGTGCGCCCGAGCGACTCGCCGTAGGCGATATCATCGAGCAAGAGCACAAGGCCGTCCGAGGGGAAGTCGTTCTTCGGAATCCGCGCCTCAAAGCGGAGCACGCTGTCCCGCAGGGTAGCTGCGCTCACGGGCTCGTATTCAACCACCTCAAAGCCCTGGTCGCTGAGCCACGCAAACTGCGCCGCGCGAGAGTTGTTGAAATCGACCCCCTCCGCCTCCACCAAGGAGAAGGCATGGAAGTAAACGCCGCGCGCCGCCGTGACTGCGGGGTCCAGCTGGCGCACCGTGCCCGTGCAGAGGTTGCGCGGGTTCTTATACTTTGCCTCTGTCTCCGGCAGCTCCGCATTGATGCGTTCAAAATCCGAGTAGCGCATCAGGGCCTCGCCGCGGAGCAGGAGCTCCCCCTTGAAGGGGATGCGGAGCGGCACATTTCGAAATGCCCGCACCGTCCCGGTCACGAGCTCTCCGATGTAGCCGTTGCCGCGCGTCACCGCCTGATAGAGCGCGCCGTCCCGGTAGCGCAGCACAACGGTGAGGCCGTCCATCTTCCAGGAAAGCAGACCCTTTTGATTTCCGAGCCAGGCAATCAGCTCGTCCACGCTCTTGGTCTTGTCGAGCGAGAGCATGGGCTGCTCGTGGGTTACCTTGGGGAGCGAAGACAGCACTTCATAGCCCACGCTCTGGGTCGGGGAACCCGAGAGCACAATGCCGCTCTCCTCTTCGAGGCGCTTCAATTCGTCATAGGCCTTGTCGTACTCGAAGTTGCTCATGATTTCGCGGCTCTCCTGATAATAGGCGCGTGCCGCCGGAAGCAGGGTGTCGATCAAGGCCTGCATCTTTTCTTTCAGCTTTTTTTCTTCCACGATCCCGCCTCCTTTCCGCGGCTCTTAAAATACGCCTTTTGCCGCGCTTCGTAGTTTTTCTTGCGCCGCTGCTCCGTGCGCACCGTCTTTGCCGTCTTGCTCTGCTGATTCCGCGGCTTCTCCCGGAGCAGGGCGAGCAGGGTCTTAAGCTCCGATGCACTCACGTTTCGGTAAGCCCCGCTGTGGAGGTTATTGAGGCGTATATTCATGATGCGGATGCGCTTTAAGCTGATCACATGGAAACCGCAGGCCTCGCACATGCGGCGAATCTGCCGGTTTAAGCCCTGGGTCAGGGTGATGGCAAAACTCGTCTTATCCCGCGCTTCCACCTTGCAGGGCAGGGTCGTGACCTGCAGTTCCTCAAGGTGCACGCCGCGCCGCAGCTTGTCGAGAAAGCTCTCGGTCAGCGCCTTATCCACGCGGACGATGTACTCCTTCTCATGCCCGTTCTCGCAGCGCAAAATCTGATTCACAAGCTCGCCCTGATTCGTGAGGAGCAAAAGTCCCTCCGAGTCCTTGTCGAGACGACCGATCGGGTAAATGCGCTCCGGGTACTCGAGCATATCCACCACATTCGGTGCGCGATCGTTGTCCGTCGTCGTGCAGACCACGCCCACCGGCTTGTTGACCGCAAGCAACACCTTCTTTTTGGATGCCAGTTCCTCGACCGCGCCGACCCGTTTGCCGTTTAACTTGACTTCCATACCGGCAGAGACCAGCGTCCCGAGTTCCGCCACCTCTCCCGCGACCGTGACCTTTCCCGCCGCAATGAGCCGGTCCGCCTCACGCCGCGAGCAAACGCCCGCCGCACTCAAGAACTTATTGATGCGCATTCCCTCGCTCTGTTCCACTGTTCTCTCCCCCTCCGGCGCCGTTCCGCCGTCCGTGTTATATCGCTGTAACTTACAATTATAGGCAAAGCGAGCCTATTCAGTCAAGTTTAGCGCTCCCTGTCCGAAAATAAGCAAAGGACCGGGGCAAACACCCAGGTCCTTTGACAATATCAAAAGTTTAACTCACTCGATGAACATCGCATCTCCGAAGCTAAAGAAGCGGTAGCGCTCCCTCACCGCCTCGCGGTAGGCATTCAGAACCTTCTCTCTCCCGGCGAGCGCGCTGACCAGCATGACCAGCGTGGATTCGGGCAGGTGAAAGTTGGTAATCAGGCAGTCCAGAATGCGGAAGCGATAGCCGGGGTAGATGAATATTTTGGTGTAGCCGCTCTCTGCGCGGAGCGTCCCGTCTTCATTTGCCGCGGATTCGAGGGTGCGGCAGCTCGTCGTACCGACACACACAATGCGACCGCCCGCCGCCTTTGCGCGGTTCACGGCCTCGGCGGCCGCTTCACTCACCACATAGAACTCCTCGTGCATGTGATGCTTCAAAATGTCCCGCTCTTTCACCGGACGGAAGGTGCCGAGTCCTACGTGGAGGGTCACACGCACAATGATGATGCCCTTCTCCTCCAGCGATTTTAGGAGTGCCTCGGTAAAATGAAGTCCCGCCGTCGGCGCCGCCGCACTGCCCTCATGCGCCGCATAGACCGTCTGGTAGCGGTTCTTGTCCTTTAGCTGATGGTGGATGTAGGGCGGCAGGGGCATTTGCCCGAGCTCATCCAGGATTTCCTCAAAGACACCCTCGTAGGAGAAGCGCACAAAGCGGTTGCCGTCCTCGGTCTGTCCCACAATCTCGCCGATCAGTTTCCCTGCGCCGAAGCTGATCTTCGTTCCGATGGGGCACTTCCTGCCGGGCTTCACCAGGGTCTCCCAGGTTCTGTCCTCTTTTCTGGTGAGGAGCAGAACCTCCACCTTGGCACCCGTACCTACTTTTTCGCCGATGAGGCGCGCCGGGATTACCTTCGTGTCGTTTAAGACCAAACAGTCCCCGGGCTTCAGATACTCCGTGATGTCCCGGAAGTGCCGGTGCGTAAGCGCACCGCTCTCCTTGTTCAGCACCATGAGCCGCGAGGAAGCTCTGTCCTCGAGCGGGTCCTGCGCAATCAGTTCTTCCGGCAGCTCGTAGTAAAAATCCTTTAACTCCATCAGCCTTCTGCCCCTTCCGAAGCCGCAGCGCTTGTCTCCGCCGCCGTTTCCGCGGGAGAGGCGCTCTCCGCGCTCGTCTCAGCGGACTCCGTGCCTCCGCGGCCCGGAATCTCAATGACCGCATCGGTCACTGCCTCGGTGTTCTGCTCTTCCTCTGCCTCTGCGGCCGCGGCTGCGCTGCCGCCCGCGCGGAGCTTCTGGTAGAGCGAACCGAGCTTTGCATCGCTCACAACCGCCTTCGCGAGTGCAGTACGGTAGTCATTGTTCATCTTCTTGACCGCCTCGCTGCCCTCCGCGGCCTTGATTGCCGCTATCTCCGCCTCGTTCAGCATCTCGTCCGTCTTCATCCGAAGTCCCTCATCTGTCTTCACGATGTAGGCGCGGAGCAGTACCGGCGCCGGGGTCTGAATCTTGCGGAACCAGGCCTGGGTCTCGATGTAGGCGATGTAACTTCCGCTCTCAACGCCCGGAATCACGTAGACCGCGGTGTTCTCAAAGGACTCGTAGAGCTTCTTTTCCTGCGCCATCTGCTCCTTCAAGTTCGCGAGTCCCTCTTCGTCGGAGAGCCCGAAGATTTGATAGAGCGCCTCGGCATCGCCCTGGGCGCGCGCCGTCAGGTAGTCCTGCACCAGGGTGTGAATTTCCGTGTCCGAAGTCTTCTCGGGGACAGCCGACGCATAGTCGTAAGCCGTCTCCTCTGTCTTGGTTTCTTTCGGCTTTGCCGTCTTTTTGTGATCCAGCGCGAGAATCACGAGAATCAGGATGAGCGCCGCAAGCGGCAACAGGAGAAAACGCCCGAAGCGCTGCAGGGTGAGCTCATCGATCCCAAGGATCTTTCTATTTCTTTCGTAACGCACTCATTTATCCTCCCTTGTAATCCTACTATTTTAGCATGTTTCCGAGGGAGACTCCAGTCCACAATTTTTGTCCTGTATCGCTCTGTCAAGCCTTCGCTGGTATGCTCACTAACATGTGCACATGGTCCGGCATCAAATGTCCTTCTATCATCTCTACGCCTTTGTATGCGCAAAGAGCATGTGGGATTTGAGCCAAATCCTTCTTGTATTGGTTGTAGATTATTTTTCGTCTATACTTTGGCGTAAAGACGATATGGCACTTGCACAGCCATTTGGTATGTGCAGCACTATTAGTCTTTGGCATGGAATCACCTTTCCTCTCTCAGTAGTGGCTTGGACACCTCTATTGTGCGGAAAGGTGATTTCTTTGTTAAAGGCTAAGCGGACAAAAAGAGTTGGTGCCGGCTCCGTATGATTGCCTCCCCATGTCGGTATTGAATTTTCCACCTTTTTCTGCGGCGAGAGCCTTTAACAGCTCCTTTGCAGAAAGAGGCTCTGACGCGTGCATGTAGCGCCACCGGAAAGCCGCTCTTATTCGTCTCTCTGTTTCACGGAAGATGTAAGCAGCAAAAAAGAAGCCCGTCTCCGGGCTTCTTTTCGTCTGTGTCTGGCGGGATTCGAACCCGCGACCTTCAGAGTCGGAGTCTGACGCGCTATCCAGCTGCGCTACAGACACAAAGTACTTTACTACTATACTCTGTTTTAGGTCCGAGGGCAAGGTTATCTTTTCGCCCTGCCCTTCCGCTTCCGCTCTGCCGGCGCTTCGCTCTTGCCTGCAACGGCGCGCTGCACCTCGGCTGCCTTCTCCCGGCTCTCGGGGTCGCTGCGGAGGCGCAGCACCTCTCCCATGCGGTCTCTGAGCCGCGCTGCCTCCTCGAAGTTCAGCTCGGCCGCTGCCTGACGCATCTTCTTCTCGAGTTCCTTCGAGAGACGGCGCAATTCCTCGTCGCTCATCGACTCCGGATCCTTGTCCCATTGCTTTTGGTCCGCGATGACCGCCTTGGTCATCATAATCACGTCGCGAACCGCCTTTTTGATTGTGGTCGGCGTAATGCCGTGCGCCTTGTTGTAGGCCTCCTGTATCGCGCGGCGGCGTTCCGTCTCCGAAATGGCGCGGCGCATGGAGTCGGTCATATTGTCGGCGTACATAATCACATGGCCTTCGGCATTTCTCGCGGCGCGGCCTATGGTCTGCACCAGTGAGGTCTCCGAGCGGAGGAAACCTTCCTTGTCCGCATCGAGGATTGCGACCAGAGAAATTTCCGGGATGTCCAGACCCTCGCGGAGCAGGTTGATGCCGACCAGCACATCGAACTCGTCGAGGCGCATGGCGCGGATAATCTGCGCGCGCTCCAGAGTATCGATGTCCGAGTGTAGATAGCGCACCCGCACGCCGACCTCGCGGAGGTAATTCGTCAAATCCTCGGCCATGCGCTTGGTGAGCGTTGTGACCAGGACCTTATTCTTCGCCGCCACTTCCTTGTTAATCTCGGAGAGCAGGTCGTCAATCTGTCCCTCGACCGGGCGCACCGAAATCTCGGGATCCAAAAGACCGGTCGGGCGTATCAGCTGTTCCGCGCGAAGCAGTTCATGCTCCGCCTCATAGCGGTTCGGCGTCGCCGAGACAAAGAGCATCTGGTTCATGCGCTCCTCGAACTCCGCAAAGTTCAGAGGGCGGTTGTCCATGGAGCTCGGCAGTCGGAAACCGTACTTCACAAGTGTAGACTTTCGCGCGAAGTTGCCGTTAAACATGCCGCCGATCTGCGGAATCGTGATATGACTCTCGTCGACGATGGTCAAAAAGTCCTTCGGAAAGTAGTCTATCAAGGTAAACGGCGGCTCGCCCGGCTTCTGTTCGGTCAAAAAGCGGGTGTAGTTCTCAATGCCGGAACAAAAGCCGGTCTCGCGCAGCATCTCGACATCGTAGTGCGTCCGCTCTTCAATGCGCTGTGCCTCGAGGAGCTTGTCCTCGCTCTTTAAGAGCTTTACATAGTCCTCACACTCGGCAAGTATCTCCCGGGCCGCTCTCTCGATCTTTTCGCGCGGCACAACGTAGTGATTCGCCGGATAAATCGAAATGTGCAGCACCTCCGCGAGCGGATTTCCGGTCAGCACATCCATCTCCGTGATTTTATCGATCTCGTCGCCGAAGAACTCCACACGGTAGGCGAGCTTATCCTGATCCGCGGGAAAAATCTCTATCACATCGCCGCGCACACGGAACGTGCCGCGGTGAAAGTCCATGTCGTTTCGGCTGTACTGGATGTTGATGAGCTCGGCGATCACCTCATCCCTGTCCTTCTCCTGCCCCGGCCTGAGACTTACCATCATGTTCTTATAGTCCGTCGGGCTGCCGAGGCCGTAAATGCAGGAGACACTCGCGATCACAATCACATCCTCCCGCTCGAGAAGGGCGCTCGTCGCCGAATTCCGAAGCCGGTCTATCTCCTCGTTGGTCGCAGCATCCTTCTCAATGTAGGTGTCCGTCTGCGGCACATAGGCCTCCGGCTGGTAGTAGTCGTAGTAGGAGACAAAGTACTCCACCGCATTCTTCGGGAAGAACTCCTTCATCTCGCTGTAGAGCTGCGCTGCGAGCGTCTTATTGTGGGAGATGATGAGCGTGGGCTTCTGCAACGCTTGAATCACATTTACCATCGTGAAGGTCTTTCCGGAACCCGTCACGCCGACCAGGGTCTCAAACTGATTGCCCTCCCGAAAGCCTTCGACCAGTTTTTGTATGGCCTGCGGCTGGTCTCCCATCGGCTGAAACTCGCTGTGCAGTTCAAATTTCATCGCCTACCCCCGCTCCGCTGCCGAAGCGCTCTCTGCTTCACCGCACGGCTCTCCCGGAGGAGGCGGTGTACGGCATAACTGTTCTTTAAGGACTGGGGCGTCACCTCGCCCGCAATGCCCGCCTTCTGCCCGTAGGCGCGTATCATCTTCCACACGCCCTGGCGGCTCAGTGCGCCGCCGCTCAGGTTAAAGAATAAGTGCTCCTCGTCGGCCTCCTTTAAGAGCAGCGGACGGCCGGACTCCAGGTACAGACAGAGCGCTGCTCTTAACTCCTCGTCAAACGAGACCACGCGCTCCTGCCCCCGCGACTGTTGCCGCACATAACCGATCTGTACATCCACATCCTCGGTCTTCAGCGCAATGAGCTCCGAAACGCGGAGTCCGGTCGCGCAGAGCAGACCGAGCATCGCGCGGTCGCGCAGCTGCTTCGCACTGCTTCCCTCGGTCTCGCGGAGAAAGCTGCGAATCTCTTCCTCCTCGAGTATATAGGGATCCCGTCTCTCCTGACGCGGACGGCGCAGTCCCTCCGCAGGCGAGGCTTCCAGATGCCCCTCCGCCGTCTCATAGGCAAAAAAAGCGCGAATGGAAGCCGCCGCACGGTTTATGGTCGCCGGCGAAAAGCCTTCGCGCTCCAGCCAGAGCAAATAGGAATTCAAACGCAGTTCGCTGACTGTCGAGAGGGAGCTTATGCCCTCTTGTCGAAACCACAAAAATAACTTCTTTAAATCGCGCTCATAGGAGAGCAGCGTGTTCTCCGCCATATGCCGCTCTTCTCTGAGTGAGCGCAAAAACCCCCTCAAAGCTTCTTCCATTCTATCGCCCCCTCACCCCACTATCGTCCCCTAAGTATAGCCATAGCGAAGACAAAAAGCAAACCGTGCGAAGCCCGCATTTCTGCGGTATTTGCGCGGTTTTTTCGGCTGACTCCAAAATATAGTGCTTATATTTATGTAAACCTGATATCTTGCGCTTTTGTTCGTATTTTTAAGCGCGGGAACCGACAATATTTTTTTAAACTTCCTTTTCCCCTCAGGAGTATACGCCGCCACCTTTTTCTCCGGCGAGAGCCTTTTGTATGTCACCGCAATGCTTCCGTCTGTCGGCATTCGCTTTAACAGCTCCTTTTAGAAAACAAGAAGGACAGATTGCATGCTTTATGACAGTTTCCTCCAAACATACTGTTTCAAGGAAGCTGTGAGCAGAGAAGAGCCTTATATATCAATGGTTCAAAGCACTTTAAAAACCCCGCAACTCTTTTTGTCCTATAACTCAGATAAACAGAAAAA
>CAUVLB010000025.1:0-8754 GCA_963552595.1 uncultured Stomatobaculum sp.
AGAGAGCGTCTTAAAAATGCGTTGCGGCAGCTCCGCGACCCGGAGGAAGTGCCGGGGCGCGCGGGGAGTTTGGTTCCGGGGAAGATTTACCGCGCGCTTTGTTTCGATGATACGCGTGTCTTTGAAAAGCGACGTCCGGGCGATCAGAGCCGGATAAGCGTGGATCTACTGCTCGATGCGAGCACCTCGCAGGAGGAGAGAACCGAGTTGGTTGCGCGCCAGGCCTATATTCTGGCGGAAAGCCTGAGTGCGCTGCAATTGCCGGTGCGGGTCTGGGGCTTTCTCTCGATGAGCGGTTACACGGTGCTGACGCGCTACCGCGATTACGAGGAACACGGCAAGAATGAGGAGATTTTTCGCTACTTTACGGCGGGGGCAAACCGAGACGGGCTCGCCTATCGCGCAATCGGCGAACTCATGTCAGAGTACCCGTCGGAGCGGAAAATCCTGTTGGTTGTAAGCGATGTGACGCCGAATGACATGGTGAGATTTTGGTATCAGGGACAGGAGCAGGCCTATGCGGGCGAGGGGGCGGTCGAGAACAGCGCCAAGGAACTTCGCGCCGTGCGCACCTCCGGGATTACGCCGCTCTGCGTTTACACCGGGGACGATGCAGGGCTCCCCGCGGTGCAGCGTGTCTTCGGCCAAAATTTCGTGAAGATCAATTCCCTGACCCGCTTTGCGGCGGCTGCGGGACGTCTTCTGGAGCTTGCTTTCTCGAATCCCGCATAGAGAGTCGAAGTTTTCGGCGAAGTTGGTTTAAGCGCCGCTCGAGGTAGCCGCGGTCTATGTACTCGGCGAGCACATACTGGTCGAGTGCGGGGACGGTGCAGGAATAGAAGCCGAGGCGCTCGTCGTAGTTCTTAAGCAGGCGCTTCGGCAGCACCATGTAGGCGACCCGCATCGAGGGCGCCAGGGTCTTGGTAAAGGTATTGAGATAGATTACAGAGTCGTTGGAATCCATCGCATAGATGGTTTCCAACGGCTTTTTTTGCAGCGAAAATTCGGAGGCATAGTCATCCTCCACGAGGAAGGCCCCTCTCTCCTTCGCCCAGCGGAGGTACTCCCAGCGCTTGGCGGCGGTCGCGGTTACACCGCTCGGGTAGCTCTGGTAGGGAGTCACATGGAGCAGGGAGGCGCGGGAGGCGGCGAGTCCCTCGGCGCTCACGCCGTAGGCATCAAGCGGCAGAAGCTCATAGGGGCGGGCATAGGCGCTGTAGACGAGGCGTATCTTCTCATAGGACTGCGCCTCGATTCCGTAGAGCGCCGCGCGCGGCAGGAGTTGGGCGACCAGACCGTAGAGATATTCGGTGCCGGAGCCGATCACAATCTGTGCGGGGTCCGCCTTCATGCCGCGGTAGCGGAGCAGATAGTCGCTGATGGCGCGGCGAAAGTGCAGCGCGCCCCGGTTTTCCGGGCGTGCCAGGAGCTCACTCGGGAAGTGGAGCAGGACATCGCGGACGATGTGGGAAAAGGGCGTAAAGGGAAAGTCTGCGGCGAGCTCTCCGAGTGAGGCGTGCGGCGCGGCGCTTTCGGGAGCAGATCTCTGCTCCGCGCTGAGGGCAGCCGAAACTCCGACGGCCGCGGCAGGGTTTGCATCGCGCTCCGGAAGCGGAGGGATTGGGGGCTCGGCGGCAGAGAGCAGGGGGAGCGCGGCGACAAAGAAGCCGCTCCTCGCTTTGACTTCGATATAGCCCTCATCGAGGAGGGCCGCATAGGCGCTTCCGACCGTCGAAAGGCTTAAGCCCAGATGCTCCGCGAGCGCACGCTTCGAGGGGAGACGCTCGCCGGGGCGCAGTTTTTTTGAGAGAATGTCGCTCCGAACGGCATGATAGAGAAAGCGGTATTTACTCTCTTTGCCGCGCTTATCTAAAAAATAGGTGAGCATGAAAAGACCTCCGATTGCCAAACTGATACCATTATAGTGCAAACTGGACTTATAAAAAACATGAAAACTGAGTCTTTTTTGAATCCAGATTTGCGCTACAATCGTGCTTATCGAAATAAAGGGGGATGATGTCATGACAGGACAACAGACAGCAAAGGCGACAAACACAGATCAGAGACTGCATAAAATCGTTTTGACAGGGCTCATGGCAGCGCTCTGCTACGCGGCCTTTGCCTTTTTGAAAATTCCGATTCCCACACCCGGGGGCGGCATGGTGGCCCTCCACATCGGCAATGCCTTCTGCGTGCTCGCGGCGCTCTATCTGGGCGGTGTGTACGGCGGCCTTGCGGGGGCAATCGGCATGACGATTGCGGATCTAATGGATCCGAAGTATGTGACTTCCGCGCCGAAAACCTTTGTGCTCAAGTTCTGTATAGGCCTCATTGCGGGTTTTGTCGCGCATAAGCTCGGCCATATTACGGCAGAGCACGACAGAAAATATCTCTTTTTCTGGACCTTGCTCGCTTCGGCGCTTGCGCTCGGCTTCAACGTGATTGCGGATCCGATTGTGGGCTATCTCTACAAGACCTACCTGCTCGGCATTCCGCAGGAAGCGTCGAAGATTATGGCGACCTGGGCGGCCGGTGTGACCGCAATCAACTCGGTGGCGGGCACCGTGGTCGTGGTCATCGCTTATGCGGCGCTGCGCCCGGTCTTAAAGAAGGCGGGACAGTTCTTTTATCTGGACTGAGGCAGCGCTCTTGTTTCGGACGAATTCGCAGACGCGTGTGCGTGCGTCGCACAGAATGACAGCGAAAAGCTGCGGCATGATGCCGCAGCTTTTTCTTGTTGTCAAACACGGAAAAACAGGCTATACAAGAGGGAAAAGGCGAAAAAAGGAGGGACGGAATGAAACGGGCTTATCTCTTTGATGTGGACGGGACGCTCTGGGACAGCGCGCGGGTGGTCACGGATTCCTGGAATGAGGTGCTGAAAGCGCGCCGTGGCAGCGGAACGCTCACGGTCGATGACATGCACGGCTTTATGGGACATACGATGGACGAGATTGCGGCGCGCATCTCACCGGACGCCGACCCCGAGGAGCAAAAGGAAATCATGGAAGCCTGCATGCGCCATGAAATCGACTATCTGGAGTCGCACAGCGGCTACTTTTATCCCGGGGTGTTGAAGACCCTCCGCGCCCTTTTCGAGAGCGGCAAGGAACTCTACATTGTCTCAAACTGCCAGGAGGGCTATATCGAGTCCCTGCTCGAAGCGGGGGATTTGAGCAGCGGGGAGGACGGTGTGATTCGCGATTTTATCTGCTACGGCGAGACCGGACGCCCGAAGGGGGAGAACATAGAACTTATTCTGGAGCGGAACGAACTCAGTACAGAGGAGGCTGTGTACATCGGAGATACCGAGATGGATCAGGTCGCGGCAGAAGAGGCCGGCGTTGATTTTTATCATGTGAGCTACGGCTTCGGGCGGGTTTACGGGGCCTTGCGCGAGCTCGACTCCCTGGAAGAACTCCTCGAGGACTGATTGAGAGGACAAAGTGAGGCTTGTCAGAAGGAGGGCAGTCTGCTATGCTGAATAAGCATTTTGGGCTGTCGCCAAGCGGTAAGGCAAAGGACTTTGACTCCTTCATTCGACGGTTCGAATCCGGCCAGCCCAGGCACGCAGCGGGAGCGTAAGCTCCCGCTGTTTTTTTTCACAAGGTATTCATTCTCTTTTTGTATGTAGGCTCTTATAATACTGCTGTCAGGCAACTGTTTTGAAACGAGGTAAAAGTCATGTATCTGGAAAACATCAACAGCCCCGCGGATGTCAAAAAATTAAATGTCGAGGAGATGACGGCGCTCGCCGCGGAGATGCGGGAGGCACTGATTGTCCGCGCGAGTCGGCACATGGGACATGTGGGCCCGGATCTCGGCTTTATCGAGGCGACCGTTGCGCTCCACGCTGTCTTCTCCTCGCCGGAGGATAAAATCATCTACGACGTCTCCCACCAGACTTATCCGCACAAGATGCTGACCGGACGGCGGGAAGCCTATACGGACCCCGCGCACTACGACGAGGTCTCGGCCTATTCGAATCCGAAGGAGAGCCCGCACGACTTCTTTGAGCTCGGGCACACCTCGGTCTCGATCGATCTCGCGCTCGGCATGGCGAAGGCCAGGGATTTGCTTGGCGGAACGGAGAAGGTGATTGCTGTCATCGGCGACGGCTCACTCTCCGGCGGTGAGGCACTCGAGGGTCTTAACACCGCGGGCGAATTCAAGGGGCAGTTCATCATCCTGGTGAACGATAACCAGATGTCGATTGCCGAGAATCACGGCGGACTCTACGACTCCCTGAAGGCGCTCCGCGAGAGCGGCGGCAGTTCCGAGCATAATCTGTTTCGCGCAATGGGGCTCGACTATCGCTATGAGGCAGCGGGCAATGACATCGGCGCGCTTGTGCGGGCGCTGAACGAGGTGAAGACCTTGGATCACCCGGTTGTGCTCCACATCAATACCTTAAAGGGCAAGGGCTACAGACCGGCAGAGACACGAAAGGAGGAGTTCCACTGGCACTTCCCCTTTGATTTGGAGAGCGGCGAGACCCTGCCGGATTTCCGTTTCGAGGGTGAGAGCTATGAGGAAGCGACCGCTGACTTTCTCTTAAAGGCAGCGGCGGAAGATCCCGCCGTGCTCGTTTTGACCTCCGGCGTGCCGGGCACCCTAGCTTTGACACCCGAGCGCCGCGCTGCGCTCGGAAAGCAGTATCTGGATGTAGGCATTGCGGAACAGAGCGCACTCGCAATTGCCTCGGGTGCCGCAAAGCGCGGCGCAAAGCCGGTCTACTTTACGGAGGCGACCTTCTTACAGCGCGCTTACGACCAGTTGGTTCACGATATTTGCATCCAGAAGAGTCCGGTCACGATATTGCTCGGCAGCGCCTCTCTCTTCGGCATGAGCGATGTGACACACAGCGGTGTGCTGGCGCTCCCCATGTTAAGCAATATCCCAGAGCTCATTGTGCTCGCGCCGAGCTCGCTCGAAGAGTATTTGAGCATGCTCCGCTGGTCCATGCAGCAGAGAGAAAATCCGGTTGCAATCCTCATTCCCTCCACCGAACTTTGTCACGCCACAGGGGCGGTTCGGGAGAGCTTCTCGCTGCCCGCGCGCTATGAAACGGTACAGCGCGGCAGGGAGCTCGCGATTTTGGCGCCCGGAGATATGCGACTGCTCGGCGAAAAGACCGCGGCTCTCCTCGAAGAGAAATACGGCATACGCCCGACCCTCATTAACCCGGGCGTGGTCTCGGATCTTGATGAAGCGCTGCTGGAAGCGCTCAAGGAGGATCACCGCGCCGTTCTGGTGCTGGAAGACGGGCTGCTCTCGGGCGGCTTCGGCGCAAAGCTGGCTTGTCTCTACGGAGACAGCGATATGAAGGTGTTACTCCGAGGCCTCCCGAAGGCTTTTTATGACCGCTACCGCATTTCCGCGCTCTTAAAGGCACAGGGCATGACAGCGGAACAGCTCGCGGCGGGCAGCGCAAACGCAATCAAACAGAAATGATAATTCTAAGGAGGCAGGATGAAGCGTTATATCTCGGATTTACATTTCTTTCATGACAGGCTGAATCATGAGATGGACTGTCGAGGCTTTGCCTCTCGAAGAAATGCACGCGCACATGATTGCCGCCTGGAATCGAACCGTGTCGCCGAAGGATGAAGTCTTCATACTCGGCGACTTCTCTGTGGGGAAGGCCGAGGAGACCAACGAAATTGTGCGTCAGCTGAAGGGCGAGCTCTATCTGATCCGGGGGAACCACGACTACTACCTCAAAAAGAGCAGCTTTGACCGCAGCCGCTTTCACTGGATTCAGGAATATGCGGAGCTCCACGACGAAGGGAGAAAGATTATACTCTCGCATTACCCGGTGTTTTGTTACAACGGGCAGAACCGCTTGACCGCGCGGGGAGAGCCGAAGAGCGCCATGCTCTACGGCCATCTGCACGACAGCTTCGACGAGGTGCTCGTGAACCGATTTATCGCGGAAACAAGGGCGGCAAAGCGCCCCCAGACAGACAGAGAGACAGGGGAGCCCATCGAAAAGGACATCCCCTGTCTCATGATCAATTGTTTTTGTATGTTTTCGGACTACCGCCCGCTTAGTCTTTGCGAGTGGACGGAGCTTGACCGGGCAAGGCGACTCACTGCGCTGCAACGCGATAAGCGATGAGCATGCCGTTTTGCTCGGCGTAGAAGCAGTCAAGTCCGCCGGCCGGCCGCACGTCAACCGAAGCCGACTGAAACGCCTCTTGAATGGCGTTTGCGAGCGCGTCGGCAACCGGCCTGTTCAGACAGTGGACAATCACAACCTCCTGAATTGCGCGCCCCTTGTCTCTCAAGTCTTGGACGATTGCGTCCAGGACTTTTTTTGTGCCGCGGACCTTGCCCTTGATCTGTATGGTTCCCTCGGGGCTCGCGACGCCGATACCCCAGAAGCCGAGGGTGTTCGCGAGAAAGCCGGTCAGGCGGCTCATGCGCCCGTTTCGAATCAGATTTTCGAAGGAGGAGAGCGCATAGACCAGGAAGGTGCGGTCTATGAGGGCCGGAATGCGGGAGATGACTTCCGCATAATCCAGACCGTCCAGTATCATCCGCGCGGTTTCGCGTATGAGGAGGATGATCGAGGGGCCGTCCGCTCTCGTGTTGAAGACGGTAATGCGCTTACCGGGCTCTTCTTCCTCGACCATGAGGCGCGCGGTCTCGGCGCTCTGGAAGCTGCCGGAGAGCTCGGAGGAAATGGTGAAGGCGATCACATCGCCCGGCTTACGGAAAGCCTCGGCAAAGGAGGCGGGAGAGGGGCAGGAGGTGCGGGCAATCTTGCTCTTTTTCATGTCCTCCATCATCTCCGGGATGGCAATGCTGCCATCGTCCACATACTCGTTCCTGTCGGTATAGAGGAAGAAGGGGACGCTCTGATACAGAATATCCTCGCGCTGTTCTTCAAAATTGATATCGTCGCAGCTGGAATCGGTCACGATATTCCACATGTCAGACCTCCTGGGTGTCGTTTTACTGTTATCAGGCCATTATAGCGCGAAAGCGATGGCTAGTCGAGAGCGAAGACTGCGGGAAAGATATTACACAAATCTTACAAATACAATACGATTTCATGAGATTCCTTGACTTGAAATAGTGCTTTTTTTAAGATGGGAGCGTCAAACGAATTTTGAATATGCGGCATCCGCCGCTGAACATGAAAAGAGAAAGAGGAGGATTGTCTATGAAGAAGAGATTATTCGGCAAGCTTTCGCAAAGCCTTGCGGCCTGCGCGCTGACCGCTGCGGTTGCCGCTCTGAGTTTTCCGTTGAGTGCGTTTGCGGCGGGGAATGCGACGCTCTCGCTCCGCCACTTCACGGCGGGAAGCGGAAGCGTTGAGCAGGGCTCCGCGACCATGCAGGTTTTCTTAAGCAGTGCGCCTGCGCAGTACACCGTCACGGTGGGAGAGACGCAGCGTGAAATTCATTTCGCGACCCTCTCCGATGCCGTTCGCGCACAGTACGGTGTAGAGGAGGCTTATCAGAGCCATGCGAGCGTCCGTTTGGAGGGCAATGAGGCAGCGAGCATAAGCGGCCTTGATCAAGGCACAAAGTACCGCGTAGAGGAGGATACCGAGGCACTTGGCGCCGGCTATTCTGCGGAGCCCTACTACTTCGATCGGGAGGGCTTTGTTTCCGAGAACCGGGCGATGGAGGCGGTCAGTGTGGATCATAAGAACGGCGAAACGCCGGTCGTGATTCGTAAGACCTGGCAGGACGGAGACCATGCGGAGTATCGTCCGAGCTCTATCACCGTGCGCATCGATGCGCTGGATCAGAACCGTCAGCTCATCGAGGGCGAGTCGAGACTTGCAACCCTGAAGCCGAACGCGGACGGCCGCTGGTATTTTGTCGAGGGCGTTCACAGTTTGGAGAAGGCAACGGCAAGTAAGGCACGCCGTGCAAGCGCTTCCGATGCGCTGCTCGCAAGTTCCTCCGACGCAGGGCGTGAGGGCGAGGTGCAGAGCCTCAGCTACTATCGCATTGCGGAAGTCTCGGGGGGAGTCAAATATGTACTGGACTTCCCGTTTGCGGAGCGCATTCGCGCGGTCGGTGAGCATCTCGACTTCGATATCGTAAACCGCTACACCGGCGGAAGCGGCAGTTCCGGCGGCAGAAGCTATACCGGCGGCGGCAGAGCAACGGGCAGGAGCGCCGCATATCGCGGCAGCACAACGGGAACGGCACCGACTTCTTCCGTGACCGAGGTGCGCCCGATGAATCCGGCAAACAACAACGAGATTCCGAATCGCCTTGCGGCACCGAGTCGTGACGCAGGCGTATCCGGACCGGTCGCGGCTCAGGCACAGCGCGGCAGAAAGAGCGGGCTTCCGAAGACCGGTCAGGCTTCGAGCGCTGCGGCGGCAGCCTTCTCGATTGCGGGACTTGCGCTGCTCCTCTACTGCCACAAGAGAGAAGAGTACTGAAACAGCAGACTCGGAAAATAAATCATTTCTCTGAGACGCCGCGGGGCAAGACGCTCCGCGGCGTCTTTTCCGACAGTTCCCACGGAAGGCTATGGCGTGTTTTTGCCTGCCTGTGCTAAGATAGAATAGAATAGAATAGAAACGGAAGGCAGTAGTCATCGAAGAAAAACCATGTGAATGCTCGGACGGGCGAGGAGGCAAGATGAAGAAGGATCGGAGCAAGCTTGTTGTGACGGCGGCAATGCTGGCGCTGGCAATTGCTGTATTCAGTGCCTGCGGCACGGAGAAGAAGGCGGAGAGTAAGACAGAGACTCAGACAGAGACTCAAACGGGCAGTGGTG
>CAUVLB010000026.1:0-8717 GCA_963552595.1 uncultured Stomatobaculum sp.
GAGGTTTTCAGTGGCATTCACACATTTGCACGTACACACGGAATATTCGCTGCTCGACGGCTCCGGAAAGATACCGGAGCTCATTCAGCGCGCAAAGGAACTGGGGCAGACGGCGCTTGCCGTGACCGACCACGGCGTCATGTACGGCGTGATCGATTTTTATAAGGCCGCCAAGGCGGCGGGCATTAAGCCTATCTTGGGCTGCGAGATCTATGTGACGCCGGGGTCTCGCTTTGACCGGGACAACAAAAAGGGCGAGGCGCGCTATTATCATTTGATTCTGCTCGCGGAGAACAACGAGGGCTATGAGAACCTCACGAAGATTGTCTCGCGGGGCTTCGTGGACGGCTTCTATTATAAGCCGCGCGTCGATTTTGAGACGCTGCGCGAATTCTCAAAGGGTATCATTGCGAGTTCCGCCTGCCTTGCGGGCGAGGTGGCGAGAAACCTTGCGGTGAACCGCTACGAAGACGCCAAGGAGGCGGCACTCCGCTATCGCGATATCTTCGGAGCGGATAACTTTTTCTTAGAGCTTCAGGATCACGGACTCGGTGTCCAAAAGGCGGTGAATCAGCAGCTCATACAGCTCTCTCGGGACACCGGTATCCCGCTGATTGCGACCAACGACATTCACTATACGCATCCGGAGGACTGGGAGGCACACGACCTCCTGCTCTGCCTCCAGACCGGCAAGAAGGCGAGCGATGAAGACCGCATGCGCTACGAGGGCGGTCAGTATTACTTAAAGTCCGAGGAGGAGATGCGCTCCCTCTTTGCGGCGGTCCCCGAGGCCTTGGAGAACACGGCAAAAATCGCCGCGCGCTGCGAGGTCGAGATACGTTTTCATGAATTAAAACTGCCCTCCTATGATGTTCCCGCGGGCTATGCGGACGCGGCGAGCTATCTGCGCGCCCTCGCGGAACAGGGCTTCCGAGAACGCTACCCCGAAGAGCCTGCGGCGCTCCGGGCGCGCATGGAAGAAGAACTCGCGGTCATAGGCCGCATGGGCTATGTGGACTACTTCCTCATTGTCTGGGACTATATTCACTATGCGAAGGAGCACGGCATTGGTGTGGGGCCGGGGCGCGGCTCGGCGGCAGGCTCGGTGGTCTCGTACTGCCTCGGCATCACCGACATCGACCCCGAAAAATACCAGCTGGTCTTTGAGCGCTTCCTGAACCCGGAGCGCGTCTCCATGCCGGATATCGACGTGGACTTCGCCTACGAGAGACGGCAGGAAGTCATAGACTATGTGGGAAGAAAGTACGGAAAAGAGAGAGTCGTGCAGATTATCACCTTCGGTACGCTCGCGGCCAAGGGCGTGGTGCGCGATGTGGGGCGCGTTCTGGATCTCCCCTATGCGCGCTGCGACCAGATTGCAAAGCTGATTCCGAATGATTTAAAGATGACGCTCGACAAGGCTTTGGTGCAGTCGAAGGAGCTTCGCGCGCTCTATGAGAGCGATGAGAGCGTGCGCCACTTGATTGACATGTCAAAGCGCCTCGAGGGGCTGCCGCGCCACGCGTCGATTCACGCGGCGGGCGTGGTCATCTCGAAGAAGGCGGCGGAAGAGTACGTGCCGCTCGCACGGGGCGCGGACGGCTCGATTACGACCCAGTTCGGCATGAATACCCTGGAGGAACTGGGTCTCTTAAAGATGGACTTTTTGGGGCTCAGAACCCTGACCGTGATTCAGAATGCTGCCGCGGAGGCAGAGAAGCGGAGCGGAAAACCGATCGACATGCTCGGCATTGATTTTAACGATCCGGAGGTCATGGCGCTCATCGGCAGCGGCAACACCGAGGGCATATTCCAGCTCGAGAGCGCGGGCATGAAGAGCTTCATGAAGGAGTTAAAGCCCACGACCCTCGAGGACATCATCGCCGGCATCTCCCTGTACCGCCCGGGTCCCATGGACTTTATCCCCCGCTATTTAGAGGGCAAGAACCACCCGGAAACGGTGCGCTACGAGAGCCCGCAGCTTGAGACCATCTTAAAGCCTACCTACGGCTGCATGGTCTATCAGGAGCAGGTCATGCAGATTGTGCGTGACCTCGCGGGCTACACCTGGGGGCGCTCGGATTTGGTGCGCCGCGCCATGAGTAAGAAAAAAGAGTCCGTCATGAAGGAAGAGCGGCAGAACTTTGTCTACGGCAATGAGGCCGAGGGCATACGGGGCTGCGTGAACAACGGCATCAGTGAGGCAGTCGCAAACCACCTCTTCGATGAGATGATGGACTTTGCGAACTACGCTTTTAATAAGAGCCACGCGGCCTGCTATGCCTATGTCTCCTTCCAGACCGCCTGGTTAAAGCACTACTACCCGAAGGAGTTTATGGCGGCGCTCATGACCTCAGTCATCGACAACAGCAGTAAGATTGCCGAGTACATTCTGGTCTGCCGCCAGATGGGCATTCCGATTTTGCCGCCGGATGTGAACGACGGCAAGGCCGTGTTCTCGGTCTCGGGAGAGGGCATACGCTTCGGCCTCTCGGCGATACGCGCGGTCGGAACGGCGGTGAGCGAGGAAATTGTGCGGGAGCGCGAGACAGGCGGTGCCTTCCGCTCGCTCGAAGACTTTATAGAGCGCCTCTCGAACAAGGAGGCAAACCGGCGCACGCTCGAGAGCTTTGTGAAGGCGGGCGCGCTGGATTCCATGCCGGGAAACCGCAGGCAGAAGCTCTTGCTCATCCCGGAGCTGCTCGACAAAAAGGCAAAGCAGAAGAATGCGATTGCGGGTCAGGTATCGCTCTTTGACTTCCTCGGCGAGGAGGCGCGGCAGAGTCTCGAGTCCGCCCTTCCGGAGGTAGATGAGTTCCGAAAAGAGGATCTGCTTGCCTTTGAGAAGGAGACGGTCGGTGTCTATCTGAGCGGACACCCGCTCGATGACGTTAGGGAGCTCTGGGAGAAGACTGTGACGGCAAAGACCATAGACTTCCTTGTGGACCAAGAGAGCGGCAGAGCAGCGCTCACGGATCGCCAGCAGGCAGTCATCGGCGGCGTGCTCACGAATGTCACGACCAAGATTACGCGAAACAACGATACCATGGCCTTTCTCACAGTCGAAGATTTGGTCGGCACGGTTGAGGTGCTGCTCTTCCCGAAGGCCTATGAGCGCTACCGGGAACACCTGATCCCGGATGCCAAGCTCTTTCTATCGGGGCGAGTTACCATCGGCGATGACGATGTGTCCGGCAAGCTGATCTGCGAGCGGCTGTCCGTCTTCGGTGCGGGAGAGCGTACGCTCTGGATACAGTTTGCGGATGAGACTTCCTATCTCGCGCAGCGAGGCGAGCTCATGCTTCGCCTCGGGAACAGTGAGGGCAAGGACAACGTGAAGGTCTACTGCCGCGCGGAGAAAAAAATTATACAGCTCGGGCGGGACTGGCGCGTTTCCGCGGAAGAAAGTCTGCTTAAGGAGCTCCGCGCCGTTTTCGGCGCGGAAAATGTGAAGACCAGCGTAAAGCAGAGCCTCTGAAATTGTAAAAGCGGGGGGGCTGTGTTATAGTTTTCACGAGGAAATTCAGGCGTACTGCGGAGGCGCAGCGCCCACGGGGAACAGTGAGGAGGTTCCTGTTATGGCAAAGAAAATTGAGACCATTGGTGTTTTGACAAGCGGCGGCGATGCCCCGGGTATGAATGCGGCAATCCGCGCCGTGGTTCGCACTGCGCTGCACCACGGCATGAAGGTAAAGGGCATTATGCGCGGTTATTCCGGCCTGCTCGATGAGGAGTTTATCGACATGGATGCGCGCAGCGTCGCGGACATCATCAACCGCGGCGGCACCATACTCTACACGGCGCGCTGCATGGAGATGGTGACCGAAGAGGGGCAGCGCCAGGCGGCGGAAATCTGCAAAAAGCATGGCATAGACGGCGTGGTGGTCATCGGCGGCGACGGCTCGTTTAAGGGCGCGGGCAAGCTCTCGAAGTACGGCATCAACACCATCGGTGTTCCGGGGACCATAGACCTCGACATTGCCTGCACCGAGTACACCATAGGCTTTGACACTGCGGTCAACACCGCAATCGACGCAATCGATAAGGTGCGCGACACCAGTACCTCGCACGAGCGCTGCTCCATCATTGAGGTCATGGGACGCCACGCGGGCTATATTGCACTCTGGAGCGGCATTGCGACCGGCAGCGACGCGATTCTGATCCCCGAACACTACGACGGCAACGAGCAGGAAATCATCAATAACATCATCGACAGCCGTCGGCGCGGCAAGAAGCACTTCATCATCATCAACGCGGAGGGCATTGGTCATTCGAGTTCCATGGCAAAGCGCATTGAGGCGGCGACCGGACTCGAGACCCGCGCGACCATACTGGGCTACATGCAGCGCGGCGGCTCGCCTTCCTGTAAGGACCGCTTCTACGCTTCGATCATGGGCTCCAAGGCTGTGGATTTGCTCGCAGAGGGCAAG
Organism: uncultured Stomatobaculum sp.; assembly: GCA_963552595.1. Classification (GTDB taxonomy): domain Bacteria; phylum Bacillota; class Clostridia; order Lachnospirales; family Lachnospiraceae; genus Moryella. Next base: position 4,431 of record CAUVLB010000026.1, read on the forward strand.
TCGAACCGTCTGGTCGCCTACCGAAACGGCGAGTTCTGCGATTTCGACATTGAAGAGGCGCTTCGCATGCAGAAGGAGATTCCGGAGTATCAGCTGGAACTCTCTGCAAAGCTGACGCGCTGAGGAGGCATATGGCGGAACATACAGCGGAACATACCGTACTCTGCGGCGCGAATTCCTATGTGCGGAAGTTTTATCTGAATCCCGCGTTTCAGAAGCTCCCCGAGAGCATCAAACGTGAGCTTCAGATTCTCTGCGTGAGCATTACGGAGGAAGCGGGAGGCGTGCTGACGCTGGAATTCGATGCGGAGGGCAATCTCTTGTTTCAGGCGAGCGCCGAGGACGGTGACTATCTCTTCGATGACATTGCGAGCGGCATGAAGATAGGCAGGGCACGCTTTGACCACCAAGAACTTCTGGAACAGCTGGAACTCTACTACCGCGTCGTCTTTCTGGGGGAGAAGATTTGAGAATCGGAGAACTTGAACTGCGCTACGGGCTCATGCTCGCGCCGATGGCGGGGGTCAGCGATCTCCCGTTTCGCCTGCTCTGCCGCGAGCAGGGCGCGGAACTCGCGGTTACCGAGATGGTGAGTGCGAAGGCGCTGCACTATAAGAACAAGGCGACCGAGGAGCTCTTAAAGAGCTGTGAGGGCGATGCGCCGCTCGCGGTGCAGCTCTTCGGCTCGGAGCCGGAGATCTGTGCGGAGGCTGCGGAGGCACTCTCGGAGCGCCCCGAGTTTGCCCTGATCGACTTTAACATGGGCTGCCCGATGCCGAAGATTGTGAATAACGGCGACGGTTCAAAGCTCATGACCAACCCGCCGCTTGCGGCGGAAATCATTGCCGCAATGGCAAAAAAGAGCAAAAAGCCGGTGTGCGTGAAAATGCGCGCCGGCTTTACTGAGGGGGAGAAGAACGCACCGGAGCTCGCAAAGCGCTTAGAGGCGGCCGGTGCCGCGATGCTCACCGTACACGGCCGGACGAGAGAACAGTACTACGCGGGAAGCGCGGACTGGGACATCATACGGCAGGTCAAAGAGGCGGTCTCGATTCCGGTCATCGGAAACGGCGATGTTGTGAGCGGCGAGAGTGCCGCGCGCATGCTGCGGGAGACCGGCTGCGACGGCATTGCGGTGGGGCGCGCCGCTGAGGGGAATCCCTGGATTTTCCGCGAGATACGGGGGTATCTCGAGCGGGGCGAGAAACCGGCGGCACCGAGCGTTGCGGAGCGCTTTGCTCTCATGCGACGTCACCTCGCCCTGGAGGTAGAAGCGGACGGCGAGCGCATGGCGGTGCGAAAACTCAGAAGCCACTTTGCCTGGTATCTGCACGGCTTTCCGAACGCGGCAAAGTGGAGACATGCAATCAACACAGCGGAGTGTCAGGAAGTACTCCTGGAAATTCTGGAGAGTGCCTTTCAGGCGGCGAATCAGCTTGACACAGCGGAAAGTACTTCTCTATAATAGTATGACTGTTTATCAAGAAACCAAGGAGGTTCGCCATGGCGGAAATTAAAAAGAATGTTTTGACCCAGGAGGGCTTGAAGCGCTATGAGGAAGAGCTGCAGGATCTGCGCGTCAATAAGCGCAAGGAGATTGCAGATAAAATCAAAGAGGCAAGAGAGCAGGGCGACCTCTCGGAGAACGCAGAGTACGATGCGGCGAAGGATGAGCAGCGCGATATTGAGGCGAGAATCGGTGAGCTCGAGGAGCTCTTAAAGCACGCAGAGGTATATGTCTCGGAGGAGACCCCGATTGACCGCGTGGGCATCGGCAGCCTTGTGAAGGTGCTTGACATCGAGGAGGACGAGGAATTCGAGTTCAAGATTGTGGGCTCGCAGGAGGCGGATTCCCTCTTAGGAAAGATTTCCAACGAGTCTCCGGTCGGCGCAAAGCTGCTCGGCAAGGAAGCGGGCGAGGTGGTCACGGTAGAGCTTCCCGCAGGGAACCTCTCCTACAAGATTATCAGCATCACGAAGGAGAACAGTGATGAGTGAAGTGAAGAAGGGCGGAGAGACGCTTGAGCAGGATGTGCACCGCCTGATGCAGGTGCGCCTTGACAAGCTGGACGAGTTAAAGGCAGCGGGCAAGGATCCGTTTGAGATTACGACCTACGAGCAGGGCATTCACGCCGCGGAAATCAAGGCGCGTTTTGCGGAGCTTAAGGACACGGAAGTCTCGGTCGCCGGCCGCATGATGAGTAAGCGCGTCATGGGCAAGGCGTCTTTTTGTGCGGTTCGCGATTTGAGCGGTGACATTCAGATTTATGTGGCGCGCGATGCGGTCGGCGAAGAGGCTTATGCCTTCTTTAAGAAGTACGATATCGGCGACATCATCGGCGTTCGCGGCAAGGTCTTTGAGACCAAGACCGGCGAGATTTCGATTCATGCGGAGGAGCTGACTCTGCTCACAAAGAGCATGCAGCCGCTCCCGGAGAAGTTCCACGGCTTAACCGACACCGACCAGCGCTACCGTCAGCGCTACATTGACCTCGTCATGAATCCGGAGGTGCGCGAGACCTTCGTGAAGCGCTCCAAGATTATCTCCTCGATTCGGAGATATCTGGACGAGAGAGGCTTCATGGAAGTCGAAACCCCGATGCTCGTATCGAACGCGGGCGGCGCGGCGGCGCGTCCCTTTGAGACCCACTACAACGCGCTGAGCGAAGATGTGAAGCTCCGCATCTCCCTGGAGCTCTACTTAAAGCGCCTCATTGTCGGCGGCCTGGAGCGCGTCTACGAGATAGGCCGCGTGTTCCGGAACGAGGGCCTGGATGCCCGCCACAACCCGGAGTTCACGCTGATGGAGCTCTATCAGGCGTACACGGACTACGAGGGCATGATGAACCTCACAGAGGACATGTTCCGCCACGTGGCGCGCGAGGTAAACGGCAGCGCGAAGATTATGTACAGCGGCACCGAGATTGACCTCGAGAAGCCCTTCCGCCGCATCACGATGACCGAGGCAGTCAAGGAGTACAGCGGCGTCGATTTTGCGACAATCGAGACCCTTGAAGAGGCGAGAGCTGTCGCAAAGGAGAAGGGAGTCCCGTTCGAAGAGCGACATAAGAGAGGCGATATCCTGAACCTCTTCTTTGAAGTGTTCTGCGAGGAGCACATGATTCAGCCGACCTTCGTGACCGACCACCCGATTGAGATTTCGCCGCTCACGAAGAAGAAGCCGAACAATCCGGATTATGTGGAGCGCTTTGAGCTCTTCATCTACGGCAGAGAGATGTGCAACGCCTACTCCGAGCTGAACGACCCGATTGACCAGCGCGAGCGCTTTAAGGCGCAGGATGCACTGGCAGCGGCGGGCGATGAAGAGGCGAACCACACGGACGAGGACTTCCTGAACGCGCTGAATGTGGGTATGCCCCCGACCGGCGGCATCGGCTACGGCATCGACCGTCTGGTGATGCTCCTCACCGACAGCCCGGCCATCCGCGATGTACTGCTGTTCCCGACCATGAAGACCATGAAGGCCGAGAACAAAGAAGCACATGGCGAGAGCGAGGGCAAGGCGGAAGAGGCAAGCGGTTTCTTTACCCCGAACGAGAAGATCGATTTCAGCGGGGTTAAGATTGAGCCTCTGTTTGAGGATCAGGTGGATTTCGAGACCTTCTCGAAGAGCGATTTCCGCGCGGTCAAGGTAAAGGACTGCAAGGCAGTGCCGAAGTCGAAGAAGCTCCTGCAGTTCACCTTAGACGACGGAACGGGCACAGACCGCACGATTCTCTCCGGCATCCACGCTTACTACGAGCCGGAAGAACTGATCGGGAAGACTCTGATTGCAATCACGAACCTGCCGCCGCGCCCCATGATGGGCATTGAGTCCTGCGGCATGTTGCTCTCTGCGGTCAATGAGCGCAACGGGGAGGAAGTGCTTCATCTTCTCATGGTGGATAACCACATCCCGGCGGGGGCGAAGTTGTACTAAACAATCGAGAATGAATAGAGAGAGGTGTGTCGACTCAGAGGAAGCTGAGGAGGCATGCCTCTCTTTTTATGGGAAATGTAGGAGATGAGGCAAAGGACTCCGAATTTATTATCTTAATTGTATTGATGCGTGTTGCATTTCTGATTTGGTTTAATATACGAATTCCATTCGAGTTAATATTGGTTTTTAAATCACCGGTAAAGTCAATATTTATGTGCGAACCGGTTTGTGCTACCATATATATGGAACTCTCTTCCCCGAAAGGAAACTGATTATGACCACAGCTATTTTTTCCAAAGTCCAAGTTGATATGGGGCCGTTGTACGGCCGAGTCGGCGCACGAATTT